>JACMMD010001180.1 GCA_014379235.1 Anaerolineae bacterium | reverse complement strand
TATCGATATCGATATCGAGAAAAATAGGGGCGACCGCCCGTGCTTCCCGCAAGAAATATAGAGTATGACGTCGCTCACGTGGAAAGGAATGGCTCATGACGTTCTATCTGACAAGGGTCGTGTCATGCGCGGTTCTTCACGCTCGCAACAAGGTCGGCGACCTCGTTGATGCGACGGCATACAATGTATTTTTTTAAAGGCAGCTTGATATCCAACGTGGCCTCCAACGCCATCAAGACTCGAAGTTGATTGACTGAATCCCAGTTCGGTTGTTCATTTAGTAAATCATCATACTGAACATCGTCCGGATTCCAGTTCAATGTCGTACAGAATGTTTCTTTTGTCGTTACAAAAATTTCCATATTGGGTCCGTTTTTTATCAAGATTTAAGAGAGTATTCCTTGACGTATCCAGCTCGGCTTGGACAGCATCAATGCCACATCATGGGCATAACATCTGACATCACTGTCCGCGTCGATTGGGCTAAACCCGGCATCCAAATAAAAATTGGAAAAATTCTGGTTTTTGCTGCTTGATAAGTAATGCCCCACCAGTCGCCCGCATTGCATGTCACGGGCAATATCGACCACTTCACTCAGGACAAAGTGCTCGATGCTTCTTGAGAAAACTCTGCAACTCAACACAAAATTTTCGAGGGTCAAGCTATTCCCACTTCGCCTCCCGAACACGGCGCCAACTACCCCATAAGAGCCAAATCGGTCCTGTGCTTCGATTGCCAGGTTCAGCATATCCGGATCGGATATTCGGGCGGACAGTTCCGATTCCGACAAACGGATCGTTGTAAGGTTGAACTGGTTGGTACGCTGAGTTAATTGCGCCACACGATGCACTTCCCGCGCAGTCACGGGAAATACACGAACCTGCAGATTCAAGTCGTGCAAATAATCTTCCATACTGCTAAAGGACGCCGACAGCACCGTGCGTTTTTCCTCTGTCGCATACAGCTTGTTACGGGAGCGGTCTTCTTCAGTGAGGCTCGGACGATCGAACCATCCTTGACGCAATAGTGTCTCTACATACAAGGCCGGGTCGCCGTCCAGGTGCAGCACCCTGGTTTTAGGCAGGTGCTTAGCTACCAGACCGGCTTCGAAGGCGCTGTCGTCAACAAACACCACACTGTCATCGCCTATATTTAATGTTTGGACGATGTGCCGGATATTGCGGTCTTTCGGCTCCCAATTAGCAACCACGATGGAGAAGTCCTCAAGACTAAGCGGCATCCTGCGCTGCGCAAAACATTGGCGGACGTTGGCATCGTCGTTCTTGCTGCAGATGGCCAAAATTATGCCCTGCCGACCTAAAGCCGCAACCGCCTGCTGGAATTTCGCATAGGCGTCTCCGTGATCACCTTCTTCTACTTCCAGCGCGTCGATACCGTCATCGCCAAGAATCCCCCCCCATAAGGTATTGTCCAGATCAACCACCAGACACTTCTTGTTCAGCCCCAATAACGCGCGGATCGCCCTTGCCTGGGCGTTCGCCATTCCTCGAATCGCATCGGTAGTCCAGTGCAACTTGGCTACCGAAGTAAGGCGTGGATCATGGAATTCTCCATGAGGTAAATAACCCTGCAAGGCGACAGCGCTGTCGATAACAAAGATGCGGTCGTACCGTTGCGGCAAGGCCAGCAATTCTGCATTAAAACGACACCATAAATGAGAAAGCCTGGCCTTTGACCGAAAGTCGAGTAACACGTCCTGCTGCACTTTGGACAGGAGAGGCGTGTTGAGAATCAAAAAAGACTGATTGTTTTCCAGAAAATGACTAACGAGAGAATCGATTTCCCGGGAACATTCCGCCAATTTTTTTTCAACGAGATCGATATCGTCGGTTAAGCCAATGACATCAAAGATAATGCTTTCGTCGAGCAGGCACACCGTCACGTGTGTTCCTGCATTGCTGGTGATGGGTCCCGCATTCATCATTTTGAAGCGCCACTGGTTGTAACCGGTGTCACTAACCCTGGGACAGATCCAATCGGCCGCCAACGCAGCAGTTAGCTGATTCGGCAACTCCATGGCATTACTACTAGACAAAATCGAGACGTCTACGGTCGCAACAAAGCCATTCTGTCGGGCCTCACCGATTTGCACCTGCTGCTGAAGTGCATATCCGATACTCCCCAATTCGGGGGCCGAAAAGGTATGAGCAGCGACCGCAAACTGTGACAAAAATAAAGGAATATCCTTGCTTCGAATAACACTAAGCAAGTCGCTACACAACAATGCGCTCATGAAAAATAGCTCCTGGATTGATGTTTAACGCAACCAGCGAACAAATCCTGTAATCGGTCTCAAGCGATTCTCCTCGAGTCGATCATCAGGCCAAGACCTTGACGTGCGCAATGGCGTAATCAATCGCTTTCTGCACTGTCGTGATCTTTTCGGCTTCATCGTCTGGGATTTCCACTTCGAATTCATCTTCCAGCGCCATCACCAACTCGACGGTGTCGAGGGAATCGGCACCGAGATCGTCAACAAAGGACGATTCTGTTTTGAGATCTGCTTCTGAAACGCCCAGTTGCTGAGCGACGACTTTCTTAACGCGTTGTTCTATATCGGACATGGTTATGACTCCATTGTGTATGTTACGGAAAGCGCGGATTTTACAAAGTTGCAAGTCGGGCCGCGCCCACATCGACTCACCAACTTCAGCAACGCTCAAGCGCCAATCCTCCCTTCAACCACTTGGACGATTCGATCGCGATAACGAGGGCTCGATTGCCGGGCTGAATCTTGCGAGCCAAGTGCGCCATCTGGATAAACGGCAGAGCATTGCCGTTATTGCCGGTGGTATCCACGCACTGAATTGCTTTCTGCTCGGGCAAACGCAACTGCTCGCGTATATGCCGTGACATGTTTTTAGAAAGTTGGGGCAGCAAGAAGTAATCAACTTCCTGAGCGGTCCAATCCAGAGCTGATAACATCTCATCGAGCATTTCCCCGGTCATGCCCGGCACATGCGCTTGAATCGCTTTGTAGTCCTCGCGCAGGGCAAAGGATGTCGAATCCGATGCAGCGGGTTCATGCACACCAAACCAGTTCACTTCCTGTCCTGGGGCACGACCAAGCCCCTCGAACCGGACGCGAGAATCCAGTACCTTGCATGCGTTCCCAAGCGCTGTGTTCGACACGATAACCGCTCCGGCACCATCACCGAACAGGGCATAATTGATCAGTTCCGAAGCCGACAGCGACAGGCAAGCCTCGCGCGAGCGAATGAATTTCGCGCATATGTCCGCGCCAATAATAAGTCCTCTCTTGTAGGCCCCAGAGCGCACTAATAGCGTGCCGAGATGAATAGCCTGCAACGCTCCGACACAGCCACACTGGATCTGAAAGGTCGCAATGCCGTTCAAACCAAGAGCGTCGGCAATCTGGTTCACCGTCGCCGGCATTAATTGATCCGGCGTAGCTGTGGCCAATAGAACGAAATCCAGCTGACCAGAATCAATTTGCGCTGACTTCAGCGCAAGCTCCGCAGCCCGCGTTCCAAGACTGGCTAAGGTTTCCGTAGCCTGCCAGCGCGTAAAGTCGTATGCCAGATGTCGCGTTTCCGTTCCCACATAAAGATCAATCCATTCCGCATCGATGTTAAACAGCTCTGTCAATCGACTATTTTCGATCGGATCGCCGGGCAGGTATCCCGAGACACCACACAGGTAGACGGGCAACATAATATGTATTCCTAATCATAAAAATTTAGTTTACGCGGCCATGTCGAGCGCGCGCTGATTTCAATGCAACGTCCATGGCACAAAATCCCTAATCGGTCTGACGCCGGATAAAAATTAGCATCAGGCCAGCCAGCCGCTGAAGGCATCCTTTAATCAACATTTGCTGGACCTTTAGCCTGCGCCAGCAGTTCGAAGCTAAGCCTTCCGAGAAACTTCGATTTCAGTATGAAGCGAGTGATTCATGTTGATATAGTCTCCGGTCGCAGGAGTAAAAACCTGAAGTTTGGCTCTTGAAAATCTTGTCGCTACATGAGCAAAAGCTCGCAATAATTTTGCACGAGTGCTCCCGGCAAACAAGGTATTCATGATGGAATACGCTACAAAAAGTCGCACGATACGAAGATGTCGTGGCGCACCGTGCACATCGTCGATACGCAATAGATGCTGCCGCCCTGCGATTTTTTGCAAATCGTCGGTCTCCTTGCACTGAATGATTTCGTCACGCAAGCTCTGCACGTAATAGACAGGAATACGGATGGCTGCAAGCTCGGAAGCCGTTAGTTTCAGTTCACCAATTTTGCCAAATGTTTCGGTCTGTTCGCACCCGAGAATCTTCGTTAACGTAATCCGCGTAGTGGATGGAATACGATTCCACCATTCGGCATCACAATAAAAACAGGAGACTGGCGCACCCACCGTCGTCAAGCCTTTAATACGGCTATCCCGCACGGCATGTCGCAATGCCAGTGTGCCGCCGAAACTCATGGCCACGATATGACACCCAGTCTGTTCACCGACATTCAGCGCATCGAGAATGACTTTGATCATGCCGTGGGAATCACGGGTCAAGGGAATTGTGTTTTCGCCCACCCCAGGAAGCTCAGTAACAGCAACATCGACCTGGAGCTTGTCTGCAAGTGCAAGAAACAGTCCCCATTGCTCCTTGATGGACACAATGCCGCCGAATACTAGAAGTAGCGGTGCTCGTGGCCTCATGCAGCGTCGTACATACGTGACGAAATGATGACCTTCCCAGGTGAGCTGAAGTGAAGCGATGGGTGCCGGACCATTAGCACACCATGCCCGGAACGCACCCAGGCAGCGCTGGTGTGCAGATTGCCTGGCATCGCCATCCACATATGGGAAACGACCAAGATTATGCAGCTTGACCGCCAAATCAAAATCTCCCCGCGACTCAGCCGCCGCTCCAGCCTCCATCCATCGCGACGCCCAGCTTGTCGGGAATGCGCCGTCTGCCCTCTCCACACCATCTAATATACCTGCCACCAATTCAGGCTTTATTCCCTGAGCACCAGCATGCAGTAGGACTAATTCCTTCAGTTCACCCAGATCCATGGCAGAGTATTGCGTATGCGATTCCACTCACGCTCCCTTGCACATTGCGCTAGCTTGCGCCCCGACAGGACCAGCCCCGACGATGCAAACATCTCTAATCAACATCTGAACCATTCAATTCACCATTTCCGATGCTATTACAGGAAGAGTTCCCTTTTCAGATCCAGAAGCACCCACTTCCTCACAACGGTTATGAACAAATTGCTCCAGGTCGCTGAGCGTCAGAATGCTGCTCAATTCCCTGAACTTGACTCCCTTCAATCCAGGCAAGGCGCGCTCAAGCTCTAACCTGAGTTCTGCAACCATCATCGAGTTGAATCCCAAGTCCTCCCACAGCAACTGCCGCGGCTCCAGCGCCTTAACATCTATGCCCGTCACTTTTGCTATCACTTCTCGCACGATCCTGCCCGTATCCAAGATTGGATCGTTCGGCATCCATGTCGACTCCGGCACTGCCGCAGAGCTAATCTTCTCAGGTAGATCCTGCCGCATGGGGGCAGCGGGCCGACTGCCGGCCGGCAAAGGCTGAACGTCATGCCAGTAGGATTGATGCTGAAACGGATAGATTGGCAAGCGTCGCAATGCCGACCGGGCGAGATAAAGATTCCAATCAATGTCGTGGCCATACAAATACAATTTCTGTATCAGTTGCATGAATGCGTCATCTTCGTTTAGCCTGCGCTCCGATGTCGATCCAACGAACGTTTCCCCCATGCTGTCCATTGCGTTCAGCAGCACGGATATCACGGGTTTCGCTGCGATTTCCACCCAGATCGCTGGTCCTCTTTCTTCCATGGTTTGCACAGCGTCGAGGAAACGAACCGGTTGCGTCATTTGTTCAATCCAGTAATCTGGACGGGTCAGATCATGTTTTTCAAATAGTCCAGTTAACGTTGACGCGAACGGCATGCAAGGCTCGGCCAGTGGCTCGTCCTTTACGTAGGCTCTGAACGTCGATACGGCGGTCTCTGGCAAAGGCGTATGAAACGCTCGTGAAACACGAAGCCGTGTAGAGCGCACACCCTGTTGGTCGGCATGATTGGAAATCGCACTGATCGCCGTCTCTGTACCCGACAGCGTGGTGTGCGACGCGCTGTTGATTGCTGCGACATACAGCTTGCCGCGCAGGCCCAGTTGTTCAAGCCACGTTAGAGCAGTCGGCTCGTTACAATGCAATGTCACCATCGCTCCTCGCAAGCCATGTTCGCGAATCGTCGTACCCCGTGCTGCCACCAGACGTACGGCACTTCCCAGTGTCATGACACCAGCGCATACGGCAGCGGCATACTCGCCAATACTATGGCCAACAACTGCTGCTGGCCTAATGCCGAAAGCTGCCAATTGCTTCGTCAGCGCGTATTGATAGCTGAATATCAGAGGCTGTGCGTTCGCCGTGTCATCGATCACATTGACATCGGTTTCATGTAGCAGCAAATGCTTGATCGATTGTCCGAGGCAGGGGAAAAACAGCGCATCACATTGGTCGATCGCCTCGCTAAAGACATCGAACTGCGCCAATAAACTGCGGGCCATGCCTAACCATTGGGAACCCTGTCCGGCATAGGCGAATACCACAGGCGGCAATAAATAGGGTTTTAACGCTGGCGTTGACTTATCGGACACCTGCTGAGCTGCCTGTTCCAGACTGGCGATCATTTCTGCAGGGGTCTTGCCGATGGCGAGAATACGATACTCGAAACTACTGCGCCGCGTCGCTGCCGTCGCACAGAATCCGGCCAGTTCGTCTTCTGACAAGGCACTTATCACCGCAAGATAGCGTTTAGCCAGTGTCTGCAGTGCCTTTGGATTTTTTGCCGAAACGGGCAAGACCCAATAGCCACAAACACGTTGGGGCTCGACCGAGTGCGCCTCTGGACCAGGCACACGATACTCGCTCAATACAACATGAGCATTCGTGCCCCCGAGTCCAAACGAGCTGATACCGGCAAGTCTGGGAGTATTCATCTCAGGCCATGGCATCAATTGACGCGCTACTGCCAATCGTTGCTCTTCCAGCTTCAGAAGTTTGTTTGGCGTTTCGAAGTTGATGCTGGGGGGAATCCATCCGTGCTTTATGGCCAGGGCGCATTTGATCAGTGCTGCGATACCAGCCGCGGCTTCCAGATGGCCGATGTTTGATTTAACACTACCAACCCAGCATTCGCGAGGGTGATCAGCATCCCGATCAAGCGCTGCACCTAACGCCATCGCTTCGATTGGGTCACCGATCTGAGTTCCGGTCCCGTGGAGTTCGATATAGCCGATGTCATCGGCTGCCACACCTGCCGCGCTATGCGCCCGGCGAATCACAGCCTCTTGCAAAGCGCGGTTCGGCGCCGTGATACCGTTGCTCCTACCATCGTGGTTGACGGCACATCCTTTGATTAATCCGTATACACTGCTCGACGCGTTGGAGACAATATCGGAAGCGCGCTGTAAAATCACGACGCCAACGCCTTCACCCCGTGCGATACCGTCAGCCTTTTCGTCAAATGTGCGGCAATGTCCAGTCGGCGAAATAAGTCCTGCCTGACTATAGAAGACGTCCATGGCGGGATTG
>JACMMD010001179.1 GCA_014379235.1 Anaerolineae bacterium | reverse complement strand
CTTCCGACGTGGCCAGCGTTTGCGCCTGCTGATAGAGGCGCGCATTCTGCACGGCGACAGCCACAAGGTCAGCGAGGGTGGTCATCACGCGGGCGTCGGCTTCGGTGAAGCGGTTGGCCTCACGTGACTGCACGTCGAGAACGCCGATCAGCTTATCGCCAACCACCATCGGCACAGCCAACTCAGATTGAGCGGCAGGCGACATAGTTTGCAGCGGGCCGGTCTCAGGCGATGGCCCGCCGACGATGATTCCGTGCCGCAGATAACCCGCCTGCGCCACCAACGATGTCTCATCTTGCAGCGCGATCAGGCGGCTTTGCGCGTGGGCATACGAACCATCAAACGGCGCTTCAGCGCTTTCGGCAAGGATCAGGTTTTCAGCATCACTTTCAAGCAGATAGATATTGACCTGATCGAGCTTGAAGCTGGTTTCGGTCAGTTCGCAAACCGTATCGAGCAGCAGGTCAAGGTCTAAGATCGTGGTGACGGCGGCGCTCACTTTGGCCACTGTCTCTAGCTCGTGGACGCGCTGTTCGGTTTCGCGGCGGGCTTTCTCGACAGCCAGATAAGCGCGGCGTGTGGCCACCACCGATAGGGTGGTCGGGCGAATCTCGTTGAACACTGAGCGCATCTCCGGCGTGAACTGCTGCGGCTTCTCCCATGCGAATTGCAGCATCCCTAACCACTGATCGCCCGTTTTGAGCGGCATCAAAATCACCGCCGACCAGCGCACGGCCTTCGAGAACTCGCGGGTGTCGCCCGTTTCGCTGCGCGGGTCAGTGAACAGGTTTTCGATGAACAACAGTTCGTGAGGATGAGAGTAGGCGTTTTGCAGCACCGGATAATCCTCCGGCCCGAACGAAATGATCGGCAGAATGCTCAACGGCAACACGTCACCATGACCGGAACGCAGCGCCATCGCGTTCACGGCGAGTAGTTCGTTACGTTCGCCCGTATCCAGATACGACAGCATCGACAGGTTCACATGATAACGCTCGGCCAGCAGCGATACTGCGGCGAGAATTTCTTCCTCGTTGGTCGATTGTGACAGCGCGGCGTTGATCTGCGCTAACGTCTCGGCCCGCAGACGCGCTTGTTCTGACTCAGCGCGCAGGCGAATACGTTCAACCGCTGCCGCTGCAAGGTCGCCAATGCCCGCGAATAAACGTCGTTGGCGCGGGGTGTAGACACGCGGCTTCTGGCTTTGCGATAAAATCATGCCCATCCAACGCCGATTCAGCGACAGCGATACGCTAATCGTGGCATGATAATTGTTCTCTAGAATGGACGCTCTAGTTATGGGATCAATGCCTTCGTCGGTGTTGATGTCCTCGAAAGTGATGATGCCGTGTCGCGGAATTTCATACAGGACAGGGAACAAGTCAAACGGGTAACGTCCTCCGGTTTGCCACGCGCTGTCTTTGCTGGTCGCCACGACTTCGAGCCAGCCTGCATTGTCGAAATCGTAACCCTCGAAGTTCACCAGCACGAGACTGTCTGAGTTGGTGTCGATGAGCCTGACCGCTTCGATGATTTCCTCGAACGAGTTGGCCGCGTTGATGGCTTCACTGGCACGGTAGAGCAGTTCGCTTTCTTCACGCGCTTCTTCTTCAGCGAGGTAGGCGCGGCGTGTGGCCACCACCGAAATAGCGGTCTGTCGCAGCGCGCCTAAAATATGGCGTTCGTCTTCGCTGAAATCGTGCGGCTCTAGCCAACTCATGACGATCACGCCTGACCAACGTCCGGCGCTGTACAGCGGCATCGAAAGCGTCGATTGATAATCACCGAAGCGCGTAAGCGTCCAACGACTTTTGTCGTCAAGGCGCGGGTCACTACCGATGTCCTCGAAGTAGACGATGTTTTCCGGCTCATCAATCCACATCGCAGTCGCAGGCAAATCCATCATGCGATAGACCGCCACCGGGCTGGGCCACGGCTTGCCGTCTTTGTGGCGCGCTACGGTACTAAGCTCGACGGGCCGCCCCGTTTCATCTACGTCGATGTAACTTAAGGACAGAAAAGCCGCGCCTTGCCGTTCGGCGTACAGTGCGACGGCTGCAAGGATTTGTTCCTCATTGGTGGCTTGTGACAGCGCCGTATTGACTTCCAGCAAACGTTCGGTGCGGGCGGCGCGGCGGCGCGTCTGCTCGAGAAGGCGAATCGAGTCAACAATGGGCGCAGTTTGCTGAATCATCGCGGTGAAAATACGCTCGTCGCGCTCATCGAATTGATGCGGGCGATTCCAGCTAAACATCACGATGCCCACCCAACGGCCCTTACTGCTCAGAGGGAGCAGGGCGGTTGCGCGAACATGATGCTGCTCGTACAGCTTGCGCGAAGTTTCATCCAAATAAGG
>JACMMD010001178.1 GCA_014379235.1 Anaerolineae bacterium | reverse complement strand
GCGGTTGATCTTCTTCTCCTTCGGCCACTGCCCACAGCGCGACAGCCAGATTACGGCGCGTGGGGCCTTCGCTGGCGGTATGAATGACCCAACTCACATAGTCATTGATGATGCGCCGCGCTAATGACCGGTCAATGTCGTGGGTAGCGGCCTGCGCGGCCTTGCGATAGGCCAGCAGCGCTTTGCCGACGTAGAAAACCAGCAGACGCTCATTGTTCAGCGAACGGCGCGCACACAGGTCGCCAAGCGCGAACAGATCGTTGATGTCATTACGGCGCAGGGCCAGCTTACCCAATGTGCGAATCTCGGCGTTCGGGTCACTGGCAAACGGGTCTACGCTGTCCTCTCGGTGACGCTTACGCAGCGCCTTTTGTTCTTCCGTTTCGGATAACGGAAGTGGTTCGCGTCCGGTCTGTGGGATATTCATAAATATTTAGACGTTGTATCTATCCTAAATTTGGTTCGGACGCAGAGCTTATGCCTCTTGTTCGCCTTCAGGGGCGTTGGCTTGTACTTCAAAGCGCAGGCGTTCGCCTTCGGTTACGCGGGCGATTATCGCGTCTCCCGATGTGAAGGTGTCTTGAACGATCTGCGAACTGAGCGGGCGCGTGAGCAGGCGTTCGATGGCACGGCTCAGGGGGCGCGCTCCGTTGATTGGATCGTGGCCAAGGCGCAAAATCAGTTCGCGGGCCTCGTCCGTGAGTTCGAGTTTGAGATGCTGTTCCGCCAACCTGTCGTGCAGTTCTTGAAGCTTCAAATCAAGAATTCTGACGAGGGTGTCCTCGCCCAACGTCGAGAAGGTGATGATCTCATCGATGCGGTTCAAAAACTCCGGGCGGAAAAAGCGGCTGAGATAAGCCGAGTAATCCGGCCCGCGCCGTGCATCGGACGCGAAACCAAGCGATTTCCCGGTTTCTTCCGAGCCGATGTTGCTGGTCATGATGAACACCGCATGGCGGGCATCGACCTGCCGCCCATGCGCGTCGCTCAAGCGACCTTCATCGAATACCTGTAAGAAGATGTCAAACACTTCCGGCGCGGCCTTTTCAACCTCGTCCAACAGCACAACGCTGTAAGGGCGACGGCGCAGTCCGTCGGTGAGCTGACCGCCGCGCTGTGTATCTTTGTAACCGGGAGGCGCGCCGATCAAGCGGGCGACGGTGTGCGCGTCGTGGAACTCGGACATATCGAGGCGCAGCATGGCGTCATCGCTGCCGAACAAGAAGTTGGCCAATGCACGACCAAGTTCGGTTTTGCCGACACCCGACGGCCCGATGAACAGGAACACGCCGATGGGTCGGTTCGGATCGCCAAGACCGGCGCGGGACGTTTTGATGGCATCCGCGACGGTTTGTACCGCTTCGTCCTGCCCGATGACGCGGGCCAAAAGAGCGCCTTCGAGTTCGGCAAGGCGTTTCTTGTCGTCTTTGGTGAGTTCGCTAACAGGGATACCTGTCCAATCAGCCAGCACAGTGGCCACGTTTTCGGGCTTCACTTCCATTTCGACGTTCTGGTTGTCGTCATCCGGCGAATAGGTGCGGATAACAGCACGGGCGCAGGCTTCATCCAACAGGTCGAGCGCCTTATCGGGTAGGCGGCGGTCAGATAGGTAGCGCACCGACAGTTTCACGCAGGCATCAATCGTTTCCGGCAGAATGGTGACACCGTGATGTTCTTCGAGGCGGTCTTTCTGCGCGTGCAAGATAGTCAGCGAATCTTCTTGCGACGGTTCTTCAATATCAATCGTGCGGAAGCGGCGATCAAGCGCCGGGTCTTGCGCGATGGCGCGGCGATATTCAGCGTGAGTGGTCGCGCCGATGCAGATGATTTCACCACGCGCCAACGCTGGCTTGAGGATATTGGCGGCATCGAGGTTGCTGTCGATGGTATCACCCGCGCCGACGATGGTGTGAATTTCGTCAATAAACAGGATGACGTTGCCCGCGTGTTTGGCCTCGTCGATGATGCCGATGAGCCGTTCTTCAAACTGACCGCGCAGGCTCGTCCCGGCGACCAATGTGCCGATTTCGATCTGCACGATGCGCCGTCCACGCAGCGAACGCGGCGCTGTACCTTCATAAATGGCGAAGGCCAAGCCTTCTACAACGGCAGTCTTACCGACACCAGCATCACCGAGCAGCAAAGGATTGTTCTTCTTGCTGCGGGCGAGGGTGCGCGCCAGCGAACGAATCTCGCGCTCACGGGCGACTGCCGCCGTGATTTTGCCCGCCGCCGCCTGCCCTGAAAGGTCGCGCCCGTACTTATCGAGCAGGGGCGTTGGCATCCGAATGCTATCCCGCGACGTTTGACTGTCCGCCGACCAATCATCGGGCGGATCAGAGTCCAGCGGGTAATGATTGTCGTCGTCAAAGCCGAAGATTTCGTCGTCGTCCACGACTAAAGGCACGGCCAAATCTTGCTCGTAGGCTTCGGTGAGCAGGCGTTGCAGCCACAAATTCAAGTCGAAGCCGAGATCGATCAGCTTTCGCACGGCCACGCCTTCGCCTTCTTGCAGCAGCGCCAACAGGAGATGCATCTCGCTGATCTCTCCAACGTCATCGTCGCGCTCCGCCAGAAAAATCGCCAGCGACAGCACCATTTCGGTGCGCGGCGTGAGCGGCAGCACTTCTTCCATCGGCCCTTCACCGTTGCCGATTTCGAGGCGAATTTCGTTGCGAACATAGCGCGGGTTCAGCTTGGCGCGCCGGAGCAGAGTCGAGGTCGGGCCATTTTCATTCTTGGTCGCGGCGATGAACAGATGCTCTGTGCCGATGTAATTATGACCGAGCCGCCGCGCTTCTTCGGCAGAGGCCGAAAGAATAGTCGCGCAGCGTTCGCGGATTTCTTTTTCAGGAATATCAGGCGATTGAGACACGGCTTACAAACCCCAAAATAACTCACTGCTATTGTTAGCGACTGCAAGTATATCGCAAGTTAAGGGCGCGAAACAGCGTTCCACGTTTGGATACTGTCAACGAAAATATGGACACTAGTCCTAAATGGGCTTTCTGGGTGGATGCCAATGGTTGCCGTTGTCGTCCGAATGCTATAATATCCAACAGTCATCGCGCACGAAGAATAAGTCTGGCGCTGGTTTTCAAACTAGCTTCATTGCGATTTTTTTGAGAAAGCTCTTATGGCTGCAACCGACCCGCTTATTGGTAAACAACTGGGCGATTATGTCATCAAGGACGTGTTGGGCTATGGTGGCATGGCGCGTGTCTATCGGGGCTATGATGCCCGCTTAGACCGTTTCGCCGCCGTCAAGGTCATCGACGCCCATTTGATTTCCGGCGACGACGCGGAAGAATACCGCGAACGATTCCTGCGCGAAGCGCGGGCGATTGCGCGCCTGAACCATCAGCGCATCGTCGGCATTTACCAGTTCGGGCAGGTCGGCGTGTTGTATTACATGGCGACGGTGTTCATTGATGGCCGCGACCTGCGTCACATTCTCAAGGATTACGCGCATCAAGGCAAACCGATGCCGCAGGTGCAAGTCCTCAGCATCATCCGCGATATTGCTGGAGCGCTGGATTATGCCCATGCGGGCGGTGTCATCCACCGCGATGTTAAGCCCTCGAATATCATGGTCACGATGGAAGGTCAAGCGGTGCTGACCGACTTTGGCCTAGCCTTGAGCGTCCCCGAAGGCACGATTGGCAAGACGTTCGGCAGCGTTCATTACATCGCGCCGGAACAAGCGGTGTCATCGGCGCAGGCGGTTCCACAAAGTGACCTGTATTCGCTTGGCGTGGTGCTGTACGAAATGCTGACAGGTCGCGTCCCATTCGATGATCCTTCGACCATGAGCGTCGCGCTCAAACATCTGACCGATGCGCCGCCTCGACCAAGCAGCTTTAACCCGAACCTCTCGTCTGAGGTCGAAGCGGTGGTCATGCGGACGCTGGCTAAAGAGCCGCGAGACCGCTATCAGACCGGCGAAGCCTTGACGCAAGCGCTGGCGGCGGCGTTCGCTACGCACTACGATGGCGATACCGATAGAATCACACCGTTTGCCAATGCTCCATTTGGTTCGCTGCCCTCGCGTCCCAAGTCGATTGACGATCTCAGCGCGGAATCCAGCAATGCCCTGCGCGCCCTCGACGCGCCCTCTGTGAAAGAACTCACAGGCGATTTTAAGAAGGTAACAACATCAGGCATGGGTTCGCGCCCGTCATTGGGCGGCTTGATGGATGGCAACCGGCCCACACGCACCGCTGTGATTATCGCAGTGGCATTGGTGGCGGTGGTGATCGCTGTTCTGGCGATGCTGGCTGGCGGTGGCGGCGAATCGCCGGATAACCTGACCCGTACCGCACTGGCAGTCGTAGCGCTGGCGGCCAGCGAGACCAGCGCCGCCGAAGCATTGGCCGCGCCAACCGATGAGCCGACTGTTGAAGACGAGGCAACCGAAACCACAGCTACGGAAGAACCAAGCGCGACACGGACGCCGCGCCCATCCGCGACAGCGACGGACACCGAACGAGAGACCGAAGAACCAGAACCGACAGCCGAAGAAGACAGTACGACATCGGCAGCCGTTGCAGTCGATGTGACTGAAGAAGCCACAGAGGAAACCGCCGTCGCTGCCGAGACCGAAGAAGAAGAAACGGCGACAATCGCGCCAACGCGAACGCCGCGTCCATCAGCGACGGCTGTCGAAGAAGAGACCGAAGAAGTCGATATACCCACCGAGCGGACCACAATCGCGCCGACTGAGGACAGCGACGAAGCCACCGATGACGCGCCCAGTGACGACGAAGCGCCGGAAGTCACCAATCTATCGACAGACGATGCTTCTGACGGGGAAGTGCTGCTGGTTTACGATCCGCGCACGTTGGTGCTGCTCAACCGCTCCGACGAAACCATCGACGTAAGCGGACTGTATTTCATTCAGCAAAAAGCTGACGGAACGCAAGCCGACTTCCGCTCGAACCGTTGGATTAACAATGAGCAGCCGCCTACCGCGCTGCCCGCGCATGACTGTTTCCAGATTTGGACGGCAGAATTCCGGTTGTTAGGGACGCCGAACTACTGCGATACGCGCCATTTCTGGCTGCAAGTTTCGTTCCCACGCTGGTTCTGGATCAGTGATGTGGACGAAGCGACGTTCGAGGTTCGACGCGGCACGGACGTACTGGCCGTGTGCGAAGTCAGAGCGGGAGAGTGCGAAGTCGATCTTCAGCTAGACGACGAAGAAACTTAAAGCGCAGCCGGAGATTTCAATCTCCGGCTAGAAAACGATCTTTGGTAGGGGCGACACATGTGTCGCCCTTTCATTTTTGATCGAACAACGCAGAGGGTTTCTACTGTCCTGCCAGAGTCACCGTCGCTACCGGGTTGGACGCGCCGCCTGCGGGGGTTCGGACGTTGTTCAGCGACAGCACCAGAATGATGCTCACGAACACCAGCAAGACCACCAGCGCGACCAGCCATGAGACGCGCCCGCGTAGAAACGATGGTGCTGGCATCCCGTCAGCATTGGTGATTTTTCCATCCAAGCGCCCATTTTCGAGCAGCCACGTTTGCATCAACCCCGCGCTGAGTTGAACGCCGTCGCCAACATGGTGGATGATCTCGCGGTATTCCAGCCCGCGCCGCGCTGAATTAATGGCCGTCATGTCCATGAGATAGTCGGTTTCGACCAACCACGCGCTGATGTCGGCGTTGGTGATGGGGCGCAGGGGGTCGTTGTAGAGCAGGTTGCTGATGGCCATCATGACCAGCCGCTCGTTGCCGTTCAACTGTTCCCACGTCGTTTTGAATTCCTCTTCGCTTTCGACATAGATCACTGACAGCATCGTTTTTACGTCGTCGGTGGTGGCGATGTTGAGCGTGTCGGAGTTCAAATCGCTGATGCTCTGCCAGCGACGATACAGGTGAAAGCCGAAGCGCTGTAGCAAGAGCGGTTCGCCGCCGCTGGCCCGATACACGAGTTCAGTGGCATCGTCGCCCACTGCGTACAATCCATGCGCTGGTTCTTGCAGCAGTTGGCGGCTTTCGTCTGCGGTCAAGTTGGCAAGGCGCAATACCCGCGCAGGCGTAACCAGCGGATTCATAACGTGCAGTCGCGTTTCGTGATCTGCGCCGACGGTCAGCGCCATGCTCAACTGACGATGTTTGTTGATTAGCCCATAGAGATAGGTGAACGTGTCTTCGGGCAGCTTGCCGTGCGCGACAGAATCAGCGATTTCGTCGGCATCATCCAGCAGCAGCACGAGGCGGCGGTGTGGGCGAATCGTCGTGAAGACTTCCGGCAGAAAACGATCTGTCAGCCAGTGGCGAATCTGGTCATCTTCTTCGGGCGGCTGCGGCAGGCGAGTGAGCATGAAGCCGCGCCGTGCCAGCACCAGCGTCATCGCATCGGCCAGTGTCAGCAGCCAGTCGGACTCGGACTTGAGCAGCGTAAACTCAAGCGGGATGATGACACCGATGAAGTTCTCGTCGAACACTTTGCCGAAGCGCTGTAACAGCGCGGTTTTGCCGACGTGTCGCCGCCCCATGAACACCGTCGCGCCGACGGTGGTGTTATCCACAAGCTGCTGATGCAGGCGCGCAAAGGCCACCGTTCGTCCGGCGAAAGGCGCGTCCGAGTAATCGCCATCCACACGCGGATGATAGGGATTGGGAGAGGCTTCGGCACTGTCGCCGTCGCTGTCCTCTTCCGGGTTGGGGGCGAAGTCGTCCGGCTCGTAAGGGTCGCCGTCGCTGTGCGCGCCGCGCTCGTCGTACATCGGTCAGTCCGTTCTGCTGAATACGCTCCCGTAGAGCATAATGTGAACGGGGTTTGCGCGCAACAAAAATAAAACCGGGGATTTCAATCCCCGGCTAGAGAACTCGAACCTATCGCAGGCTAAACTTGATGTGGATGGGCGTTCAGTTGAACGCCCCTACTATTTGACTAGGATTCGATTGGCAAGGTTGAAGCACGGCGTCGGCGGCGATAGGTGCGGATAATGAGCCACAGCGGGATACCAACCACCAGCAGCAGCGGCAGTCCAAAGACGACGAGAAAGATCGCCACATCGACTGCACCTTGCAGCACGTTCACCAACGCGACGAAGGCGCTTTCGACGGTGTTGGTCGGCTGCCATCCCTGCAACTGTGCTGATGCAGCGACATCGGGCCACAGCGTGACCGTCAGCGATGAATAGGACGATGCTTCGTCATAATACTGGATGCGCCCGCGAACGACTTCAATGTCGCCACGAATGCGCGTGAGTTCGTTGAAGACAGCCAGCACATCCTGAGCCGTGCGCGCCGTGTCGAGGATTTCTTGAAGCTGTTCTTCGGCGGCTTCGAGGTTGTTCAAGCGGCTGGAAATGTCGATGTAGTCCTGCGTCACGTCTTGCCCGCTGATGTTCTCCGACTGCACTTCAATCGCGTCGGACTTAACGATGTCGAGGGCTTCGTTGAGGTGTTCGGCGGGGACGCGCACAGTCACGGATGCATTGGTGACTGCTTCTCCAGATGTGAGCGTAGTCTGATAGCTGTTCGACGTGACGACCCAACCGCCCATGTCTTCGGCCATCAACGAAATGGCGACGGACTGCGCTTCGGGGTCAGCCACTTTGACCGTGAGTGTGGCATTTTTCAGGACGATGCGGCGCTGATTACCGTCACCACCGCTCTCTTCTTCGACTTCGAGCGGCGGGACGCTGGCGGTGGTGTCTGCAAATCGACCATCCTCATTCGCGTTTCCAAATGATTCATCCGCACCGGAAACACCGGCCATCGGCCCTGTCGATGGCATTTGTTCGACAAGACCCCGTGATACTTCAAGCTCAGAAGACTGTGCGCCGAAGCCACTGCAAGCGGCCATCATGTTCAACAGCAGTAAGAGTGCAGCGATCATCGCGCCGCCGATGAAGAACGTTCTGCGTTTGGGAAGTCTGTACGCCATCGCTGTAACCCCTTCGGTGTAATCTCATTGTACGCAGAATGACGTTTTGCGCGGGCGGGATGTTCCAAAAGCAGGTTCGAGGTTCGAGTAAGAACCCATTGGCTGTCTCGAACCTCGCGCCTCATCCCTCGAACCTCTTGATGTATAATCTGCGACTATTCACATCCGACCTATCGTATTGAGGAAATATGCAAAACCCACAGAAACCGCCGCGCGCGCTGGCGCTGGTCGGGATGACTGGTTCTGGCAAGACGCTGTGCGCCAAATATCTGGAAGAGCGCGGTTTCTTTCAGTACCGTTTTGGCAGCATCGTCGTTGATGAAGTGATGCGGCGTGGTTGGCAGGTCTCGCCAGAAGCCGAGCGCGTCGTGCGTGAGGAGTTTCGCCAAAGCGAGGGCATCAACGCTATCGCTAAACGGGCGATGCCCTACTTACAGGAAGCGCTGCGGACGCATCAAAGCGTGGTGATCGACGGGCTGTATGGCTTTGGCGAGTACAAGCTGCTGCATCAAGAATTAGGCGCGGATATGGTGGTGGTGGCGGTGGTCAGCTCGCGTTGGATGCGCTATGAACGGCTGGCCAGTCGCATCGAGCGCCCGCTCACGGCAGCAGAGGCCGAAGTCCGCGACTACGCAGAAATCGAAATGCTGGAAAAAGGCGGGCCAATTGCTATTGCCGACTTCACACTGCTGAATGATGGCGAGTCGGCGGCGACGCTGGCACAGTTGGATGCCTTAATTGATGCGCTTGGGTTCAAGCCTTAGCTCAACCGCCCCAACTGCTGACACAACAGCGCGTCCAAATCCGCCGCCGTGAGGTCGCTAAGGTCGGAAATCAACGCTTGGGGCGCGAGATCAGCAACGCCGCGTCGAGCGCGTTTCCATGCACGAACGGCGCGGGTGTGATCGCCGGACTGCGCGTACAGGTTGCCCTGCATGAACGCCGCTAACGGATGGTCGCGTTGAGCATAGAGCGCGGCCCGCAGCGCCTTATCCGCATCGACGGCGCGGCCTTCTTCCTGAAACAGAATCGCCCGCAAATAGTACACATCGGCCAGCAGCGGAACGGACTGCTGCGCGGCATCTAACTGCGCGTGGGCTTCGGGCAGGGCGCGGCGGTTGGCGAGGTTGCGCGCCAGCAAAACCCGTAGACGGGCGATCAGCAGTGCGTCGTCCGAGCCTTGCAGCAGCAGCGCGGCGACTTCACGCTCGGCATCGTCGAAGCGTTCTTCGCGCAGAGCGCGGGCCGCATTTTCATAATCCGCGCTAGCAATTGGAGTGGTGTTCGGGTTAGGAGCGGCAGACTTTTCAGTCTCCATCCACTGAATACTGCCCGCGTTTGATGGCTTCCACTGCGCCGACTTCGACTGCGGCGGCTTCTGATACAGGACAACGCCGCTGAAAACCCGTGTCAGCCAGCGATCACGCTCGAAGCGGGCGGCTTCGGCTTGACCGAGAACCAGCCAACCGCCGGGAGTCAGCGCTTCATACAACAGTGCTTCGGCGCGGTGGATATGCTCTTTGCCGAAATACAGCAGCACATTACGGCAGAAAATCACGTCGAGTGGGGTGATCGGCGGGCCATCGAGCAGGTTCGCCTGCTTGAAGGTAACTATCTCCCGTGCTGATGGATCGAGCGTGTATTGACCGTCGCCTGTTTGCGTGAAGTAGCGCGCCCGTAGGCGCGGGTCTAGCTGGCGGAATGACCACTCGCGGTATTGAGCGCGCCGCGCATTGTGCAGCGCTTGGGTATTGATGTCTGTCCCGACGAGGCGCGTGTTCCAGTTGGGCAAATCAGGCACGAGTTCGAGCAGCATCACGGCCAACGAGTAGGCTTCTTCGCCGCTGGCGCAGCCTGCGCTCCACAGGTTGAGATAAAACTGTCCACTGCGGCGGCGCTGCGCGATGATCTCCGGCAGAATGTGACCGCTCAAAAGGTCGAATGCCCCCTTGTCGCGGAAGAAATAAGTCTCGTTGATGGTCAGCGCGCCGATGAGCGCCTGCCACGCGGGAGAAGCATCATCGCTCTCACGTAAAACGCGCAGCAGTTCGATGGGTGTTCGATAGGATAAACTGCGGGCAAGGTCGTCGAGAATAACCGCGAGATCGGTATGCAGGCGCGCACGAACAGAAAGGCCGGTGCGCGTCTCGATCAGCGCGGCAGCCTGCGCGGTGATAGGCGAAATTGGCGGATTGGCGAGCATTCGACCCTTTCAGTATCCCCACGTTACAACCTTATTAAGATTATAGTGGCGATATGTTGCGCTGTGCTACGGCGAATTGACAACTCTTGGCCTAGTCGTTATAGTCGCGTGGACTGTGGGGGTTGTACACGGGAAGGGTTCACCTTGCGGCGTTCTAAACTGCTGACCATCTTTTGCACGGCGCTGGTCGTCGGACTGGCGGGTTTAACGCTGACAGTGGCGGTGGTTTCCGCGCAAAGCGGCCCCGCGACAGAAGGCACACCGCCGTTGATCGCGCTGTTGAGCGTGTCTGAACCCGATGCTGATGGCTTCGTGACCATCACAGGTGACACGGGTTCGGTGTTTCCGTCGGCGCAAGTGGCCGTGCGTAACCTGTACACCGAGCAAACCGTCTATGCTCAGGCTGGCGCGGTTGGCGGATTTTCGGCGCGCATTTATGGCCCCGGCAATACCCCTTTCTGGATTAGCCCTGCGCGAGAGATCGCGCCTGAACTCCGCGATATTCCCGGTTCACTTCCCGGCGGCCCCGGCACAATTATCTATGGGCCGCGCCCTACGGGAGAAGTCGCGCAATCTGAAACCGAGAACGTAACGCAGTTGGTCATTGACGGTGACGCCAGCGATTGGCAGGCGTATCCGCAGGGGACTCTGCAACCCAGCCCTGAGCGCACGGTCTACGCGCTGCGAAACTCGGAATCGCTGTACGTGGGCGTGTCCGATGCCAGCCTACCGCCAAGTTATCAAAATGTTGAAGTGTTATTTACGCTGGATAACACCAGCTACAGTCTGCTATTGAATCCGCTGGTGGCACAGCCGGCCTTGCTGCGCCAGATTTCCCCGCCCGAACGCGATCTCGGTACGCTGCCGCTGGTATCCAGTCAAGGCGCGGCGGCATTGGAAGTGCGTTTCCCGCTGGAGACGATTGACACAGTTATCGACGCAGCTACGCTGGAACGTATTCGATTTCTGGATGCCGACGGCGGCGAACTGTTCGTGTATGTGGTTGATCGTGCGATTCCGCTGGTCAATGAAGTTGACGGCGTGGTACGCGCCAACAGCCGCTTAGGCACAAGCGTAACCCGCTTCACGCTGTCCGGTCCGATTGGTGATGGCGCGGGGTTGTGGACGGCGCAGGGGCGTATCAACCAGCTTGACTTCCGTCCCGGCGATGACCTGATTATCGAACTCGATGTTGAGATGCAAGCGCCCGCTATCCCTGCTGATCTGGTGGGTTTACGCATGATTGGCGAGATTGGGATGCTGCCTGTCGTCAACGGCGACGGACAGCAGCGTACAGGCGGTTTGAACAGTAATAACGGCTGGTCGGGGGCGCTGACTCCCGGCGGCTTGGCGATTGATAATTTGCGCGGCGGCTTCACGCTCGGTCAAACGATCACCGAAGCGCCGCAGGTGTTACGCCGCGAAGAGGGCATTTTACGTTTTCGCATGGATTTCGCGCTGACGCTGCCCGCTGATTTGCCTGCGGGTATGTATCTGCCGACATTCGTGGGCATGGGGCAGGTGGGCGATGGTGAGGTTATCGCGTGGACGGCAAGCGGATTGTTCGGCGTGGGGCCGGGCATCTCTCGCCAGCCACAAACCCGACTGCCGTTCGTGCTGAACATCGGTGAAGTGACCGCGCCGCGCTTGTTGTGGTCGCTGTTTTACGACACGCCAAGCGATGGCAGTCGCGGCGTATTGGCCGCTCAAGACAGCGAGTTCGCGGCACTTTCGAACCGTGTGCGCTTCAACAGCCCGACGTATATTCTGCCGCCGAACGCTCCCGATGGGATGCCAATTGGCTACCCGCTTGAGCCTTATGTGGTGGCTGAGATGGCCAATGCCTATGACACCAGCGCCGCGCCGATGATCTTCTTCGATTATCCCGGCGAACTCAGCGTGAGTGTCACGCGGCCTAATGGCACAGTCAACGATCTTGGCAGCGCGCCGATTGTGCAGAGTCAGCTTTCGACGCCGACGGTGGATGAACGCCAGCGCTTCGGGGCGCAGTCTCCGATTGATATGTACCGCCTGACGACGCTCAACCCGCTGTTCACCAATTACGCTTTCGACCAATATGGCCTGTATCAGATCGATGTCACAGGCAGCGTCGAGGACATCTGGGGCAACCGCTATGAGGGCGGCGGCACGTACAGCGTTCTGGTTGCCGAACAGATCGAGCTGCTTCCCGGTGTGCTGCCGGGAACGCCGTTTGAAGTTGGCGATACGTTTTACGCAGGGGCGCGGGTTGTTCCCGGTTTCCCGGCTGACATCACCGTGACGGTCCGCGTGTATCCTGTCGATGGCGGGGTCGCGCAAGAGCAGGTCATTCAAGGGCGAGCGGATGCTCGCGGCTTTTTCCAGTCGGAAGAAAACACCGTTTTCCAGATGCCGGGTGAATACATCATCGACTACGAAGCGCGTTATGCCGAACCGGATGGACGCTTATGGGCGGCCAGTGTTCGCAGCGCGGGCGTGATCGCTACACCTACGACAACTGGCCGCCTGATTTTGCACGGTCAGCGCGGGCTGATGGATTACGAAGCTGACGTTCGCCCTGCATGGTACGGCGCGCAGCAGTATGCGCCCGATTCCGGTGGCAGCGCCATTATGAATTATCCGTATTTCACGGGCGATGTGGCGTGGGTCGTGGATGACAACGACTCCGGTATCAATCCAGTGCTGCGTGTACAGGATCGCAGCGGGGTTTATGCCAATTGGTTGGAGGCGGCGGAAGCGGCGGGTATTTCGTTTGGGCGGGCTGTCGCTCAGTTAGCCACCGAGAACGAACTGCCGGTTGTGCTGGTCAGCCTCGACACCGATTACGGCACGGCAGTCACGCCGCAATCGGCGGTTAATGAAGCTTACTCGTACGTGAGCGCGGTACGTCCCGGTGTAGCGGTGCGGCAGTTTGTGGCTGGCGGCAATGATGGCGGACTCTCGTTCGCGTGGGATGCCAACGATCCCTATAACGGGCAAATCGGCGCGGGCATCACCGGAGATCGCCCCGGCGATTATGCGTTCATGTTCGGCGGTTCGGTGGTGCGTAACCGCGAGGCCGGTGTGATGGACACGGCCATTTACGCGGCGCTGTCTGTCGTCACCAGCCCGAACGACCCGCTTGGCTCACGGGTGTATCCACCATTTACAGGACAAGCGGGCGGCCCCAGCGGCGGGCCGTTGTTTGTGGTGCGTGATGAACCTATCGACATTTTCTTCCATCCGACGGGCGCGAGGCCGGGGCAGGTGTTCACGGTAGGCGACTCGCTGCGAATCGCGGGGCAGGTCGCGCCGCCGCTGCCATCGAATGTGTCGGGGGTGGTCACGTCACCGAGCGGTGAAACGTCGGTTTTCGGCGGACGCGCCAACAGCGTCGGCTATTACTATCAACCGGAAGACAGCGTTGATCTGAGCCTTGCTGGACTGTGGACAGTAGACCTCGTGGTTGAACATGATGGTTTGTCGTCAGCGGGTGCGGTTCAGCCACCTTATCCGAGCGGCAGTGTTTTAGGTGAGCCTGACCGCCGCTTCGAGATTTACGTCGTGCCGACGCAAGATACTTCGCCAGAGGATGATGCGCTGCCGTGGGCTGGCCCCGAAGATGGGCCGTTCCCGGCGGGGTTGCCCTACAACTTCGGTTTTGAAGTGCCCGTTGAGTGGACGAACGTGCGCGCTTTCCATTCGATTTCGACCCCGAGTTATGTCCTGAGCAGTGGGCCGGTGCAGGTGACTGGACGCACGTTCAGCTATCAATACAATCCGACGCAGTTGAGCTTGTTGTTCCCCAATTTAGAAACCGACAGCCGCACCGTTGGCCCGGCTGCTTCTGACATGGTGACGCTGACATTTTTCGCCACCGGAGAAGACGGCATCGGCTTGACCACGACCATGAGCCGTACGTTCGTCATTATGCACGACAGGTTGTTTACCTTTGGCTAGGGAAGTAATGAGTTAAAAGTAATGAGTGATGAGTAACAACTCATTGCTCGTCACTCATTACTCATCACTTTTTCTGATGAGGGCGTTATGCAAAAAGAGCGTTTGAAGATGGGATGGGTGTTCGGACATAGGGGTATGCTGCCCCGCTTGTTGATGTCCGTTGGCATGGCGCTGATGCTGCTGCTGCTGGCTGGCGGACTGTTCG
>JACMMD010000126.1 GCA_014379235.1 Anaerolineae bacterium | reverse complement strand
GTGTGGCTGGTGCTGGCGCTCGGTGTGCCGTTGATCGCGCTGGTGGCTGTAGCCGCGTGGCTGTTCAACATCCGCGATTTGTTGGGCGCGCCGATCACCTCGCCGTTCGAACGCGATGCGAATTACTGGCAGGTGATGGTGCTGTATCATGGCGTTTTGATCGTGCCGATTGCCGTTCTTGGCGCGGTTGTTGGACTCAAACAGCGCCGTCAGGATGTGATTCTGGCCGTAGGTTGGCTGCTGCTGGTGCTGGATTTCGCGGTCTTCGGCGTGATCGAGGCGATATTCGGTGGGCTGCTTGGCCCCATTCTGCGTTACGATTACCCGTTCAGCATCGCGTGGCACGGGCCGATCATCCCCTATACGATACTCGGCGGCATCGGCTTATTGTGGCTGTGGGATCGCGTGATCGAGCCGCACCTGAGCGCTCCACCGTATCGCGCCGCTTATGGTGTGCTGGCGACGTTGATCGTGCTGGCGTTGGGCGTGCTGGCCTTCAACCGTGAACTGCTGGTCAACAGTAAAGATCAGGCGAATTTCTTTGGCGCGTTCTCGTCTCATGCCGATACCGAGGCCATGACATGGCTGCGCGAGAATACGCCGCCTGATGCCCGTGTGCTGAACTTCCCCGGCCCGCAGGAAGGCGATTGGGTTCCGGTGATTGCCGAGCGCGACAGCGTGTACTACCGGATGCAGCCGTTTTTCCAGAATGCCGAAGCCAGCCTCGCGGAGCAGGAACGCCTACGCGCTTTCTGGCAAAACCCCGCCGATGCGGATAACGCCGCGCTTTTAGCCGAACATAACATCGACTATGTGATCGTGCCGCAGGTGGTCACCAACCCCAACAGTATCGAGACGATGTATCGCTGGCGCATACCGTTCGCCGAAGCCTTAGAGATGCGTTCGGAGGTGGCTGACGCGGATTATCTTGAGTTGGTGTTCGACGTGGACGGCGCGCAGGTATACGAATTTAGCGGTCAGCAGTTAGCCATTAGCGGTTAGTTATGAGTCGTTAGCCATCAGCCAGAGCGTGGTTTGCGAAATGGTCAGCATGTAAGGATAATCAAGCAATCCCTGAATATAGCGCCAGAAGTTATTAGCCCAAGGCTAAAAGCTAATGGCTAAGAGCTACCCGAATGCCCGATAACCTTTTTTATCCGCCGCCGGAAAATCCCGATGCCGACCCGCCACACCGCGAAAGCGATGAGCCGTTAGAAGCCCCCGCATCCGTCGCCTTCATGGAGATGATGCGGCAGGCCGCCCAGAAGAAGGCCGCTCCACCCCCGCCAACGCCCGAATCGCCACCCGGCGGCGGCTTATTGTTCCCCGGTTACGTTGAAGTCGCGCCGGAAGAAGACGAAGATGCCGACGCTGACGATGCCTACGATGAAACCGATGAGCTGGACAGCGACGAAGACCCGGCGCTCGATGAACAAGACGAGCCAGAGCGTCCCGTCAAAATCAAACCGAACGATCCGGCCTATGCAAAAAAAATGGAGCAGCAGCGCGTCCAGCGGGTGAAGCGCCGCCGCGCCCGTGCCCGCCGCCGTACCGTTGGCGTGATCGGCAGTATCATTCGTTCGTTCTTGGTGGTTGGCGTAGCGGCCATGCTGGTAGCGACGATCTTTACGTGGTGGACACCGACTCAGTTTTTATCCAGCGGTGTGCGCGATGAACTCAGTATGGCGCAGGCGACCACTCAAGCCACGAGCGAACCGACAGCCCTAGCGACTCCCAATTGGCTGCGACGCATCGGTATCGTGGCCGGGCATCGCGGCCCTGAAAATGATCCCGGCGCGGTTTGCCCCGATGGACTCACCGAGAAATCCATCACCGAGAACGTGGCGCAGTTGGTTGTGCGTAATCTGCGTGGGCGCGGCTACTCCGTTGATCTGCTCGACGAGTTCGACCCGCGCTTGCAGAACTATCATGCGGCGGCGCTGGTGTCTATTCACGCGAACACCTGTCAGGATTTCGGCAACCTCACCACCGGCTTTTTGATCGCGTCGGCATTGGCACGCGCGACGGCCATCGGGCCGGACGAAATTCTGGTCGATTGTGTGCGCCAGCACTATGGACAAAGCACGGGCCTGCCGCTCTCCACATCCGACGCAACGGTAGACATGACTGACTATCATTCGTTCCGTGAAATTCACCCGCTCACGCCAGCGGCGATCATCGAGCTTGGCTTCATGCTGGCTGACCGCGACGTTCTCACCGAACGCCCCGATGCATTGGCGCGGGGCATCACAGATGGGATTTTGTGCTTCCTCGAACCCGGCAGCAATCCGGGCGCAGTTCCAACACTGCCGCCGAATGCCGCCGAACCGGAGGTACTGCCGCCGAATGTCGCTGCTACCGAAAACATTGTGCCTGATTCTAATGTTTAACCATTATTCTTAATACAGTGTAACGATTAACCGTTTCAGAGTGAGGACTTATGCCTAGAGAGATTGTGATGTATACGCGCACGCTCGGCTGCCCGTTTATCAGCGTAGCCAAACGGGTGCTGAACGATCATGCTTTATCGTATCGTGAGCTTTTCAT
Source organism: Anaerolineae bacterium (assembly GCA_014379235.1). Lineage (GTDB taxonomy): Bacteria > Chloroflexota > Anaerolineae > Aggregatilineales > Phototrophicaceae > JACMMD01. The sequence continues at coordinate 8,028 of JACMMD010000126.1, read as the reverse complement.
TGACCGTGACGCCAGCGCCCGCCAGCGCGTCCTCGACTGGACAGGCTTTTTATCCGTGCCGACGCTGGTGATCGCGGAAGAAAGCGGCGACCTACCCTATGAAGCGCCCGCTTTCTTAGCACAAGGCAGCACCCCACGCGGCATCAATCGCGGCTCGATGATTACCGAACCAAGCATCGACCAACTGACCAACTGGCTGCGGCAGCACGGCTTCATCGCTGAACCAAGCGAAGGCGACACGGCAGATGCACAGCAGCGCGTCGGCTAAAGGGTCAATGCTTATCTATGCCACTTCCTGAGAAAACAGTTTCCGTTAACATCAACGGCAGCAGCCTTCCCGTTCAATATTGGGAAAGCGGCGAACATCATGGCCGCGCTATCCTGCTGCTGCATGGCGATGTCGGCAGCGCACTGGTGCATTGGGGCGAAACATTGTCCGCGCTTGGCGATACGTTTCATGTGCTTGCGCCCAACCTCCCCGCCTTTGGCGGCAGCGCCGCGCTGCCAAACGCGAACCCCGACAGCAGCGACTATTGCCAATGGCTCATCGCGTTTCTGGACGCATTGAACATCAATCAGGCTGTGATCGTGGGCAATGAGTCAGGCGGGCTGTTGGCGCGCCTATTCGCGGCAGAATATCCGCAGCGCGTTCCGGCGCTGATACTGGTCAACGGCGGCGGTATCGCTACGAAGCCGTCAGTGGCTGACCGGCTGCTGGCGCGTATCCCCATGCTTGGTCAAACGCTGATCTATGCGTCTTGCCGTTCGCAGACGACGCGCCCCAAGATTGAGGCGCTGGTTCATGAGCCGCAGATCATCACCGACGAGTTCGCGGAAGCGGCTAAAGCCAATCTGGCCGGGCTGGTGGGCTTGGTGCGGGCGTTCAGGTTTGGAGAGTTGCCCGCGCAGCGTACCCCGATTGTGCCGACGCTGCTGTTGTGGGGCACGGAAGATAAGTCAGCGCCGCTCAAAGAAGCCGAAGTCGTGAGGGCCAGCATTCCCGGCTCGGAACTGTCGCCCATCTCCGGCGTCGGCCATTTCCCACATCTTGAAGCGCCGGATGTGTTTACATGGCAGGTAGAGCAGTTCCTCGAACGTCTCACTCGCCCACAGCGGAGTAAGGTCGGTGGGGCAAGCGTGCTGCGACCTTTACAGTAGATTTCTCGCCCGACGATTGCTATAATGTCGCCGCGCTTGTGAAGTTTCTCGCGCAGTCATTGGAGAGGTCGCATAGTGGCCGAGTGCGCTCGCTTGGAAAGCGAGTACAGCGCAAGCTGTCGAGGGTTCGAATCCCTCTCTCTCCGCTAGAAAGCTGTTAGCCACTAGTCCCTAGTTTGGCCACGTAGGGGCAGGGGCAAACTTCGTTTGCTTAGACCCGCCCCCACATTGGCTAATAGCTAAAGGCTGATTGCTTCGCAATGAACCCCGTTGTGCAGCGCTTTTTACCCGTTGTCATCTCGATTGCCATCATCATCGTCGTCGCCATTTTGCGCGACTACTCTAAAACGTTGGCCGCTATCACAGCCACTTTGCCCGTGAACCTGCCGTTAGCCCTGTGGATCGTCGCCACTGGCCCCAACGCCACGCCCGAAGACACCGTAAAATTTAGCCAGACGCTGCTGCTCGGCATCTTCTCAACGGTGCTGTATGTGGTCGCCGTGTGGCTGGCCATGCGCGCAGGCTGGACGTTGTTCGCGGCCATCGGTGCGGGTTATGTCGCGTGGGCGGTGGCGCTGGGCGCGATCCTGTTCTTACAACGCGCCATTGGGGGCGCTTAACCCATGCTCAAACGCATTCAACAACGCAGTAAAAATCAACGTCTGCTGATCTTCATCGTCGTTTTCGTGGGGATTGTCTTGCTGCTGCTGATCGGCGCAACCCTGCTGTCGCTATCCGCGCTCAACTCAGGCGGGCGAGTAGAAGCGCAGGCCCTTGTGCCGGATGTGACGGTGGCTCAATACGCGATCCTTCCCGGTGATGAGGCTTTCCCCGCCGCGTTAGCGGTTGCGCCCGATGCAACAGTCTACACAGGCAGTTACCTGACTGGAGCGCTGTGGAGCATTGACACAGATGGCGCTGTGGTTGAAATCCCCGCCACCGATGTTGTTCTGGCCTCAATTGTCGGGCTGACTTTCGCGCAGGATGGCACGTTATATATCGTCGCCCGCAATGACCCCGACCCACGCACCGCTGGCGGCAGTCTACAGCGTCTTTCAGCAGATGGCGTGATTAGCGAATATACGTCACACGCTTTCGTCTCGCCGGATGATGTGGCTATCGACTCGCAGGGCAGTGTATACGTCAGTGATCGCGGCAGCGATGAAATCTGGCGCTTCAATGTTGGTGGTGCGGATGGCTTTGAATGGTGGACGCCGCCCGCGCTCGAAGGCATCGAAGCCTACGAGCCAACCGGACTCGCTTACGATGCTGCCAACGATGCCATCATCGTCACCGACCCGTTAGCCAATACCATCTATCGTGTTCCGGTAGAAAGCGGCGAAGCAGAACTGCTCTACCAACACGGAGATCGCCAGTTCCCGCCGGGATTTGATGGCGTGACCGTCGCCGCCGATGGTACGATTTACGTGGCGGCGTTAGGTCAAAACGGCGTGGTCGAACTGCGCGATGGCGAACTGGTGTATATCGCTGGAAACTTTCGCGGCGCAAGCGATGTTGATCTCGCGCCTGATGGCCGCCACTTATACGTGACCAACTTCGATCAGTCGTCTATCGGTCAGCGCTACCAATTTGGCACGACCATCACTCAGCCACAGCTTCCGTTCGCACTGGATGTAGTGACTCTCAGCAGTTAGCTTGTCAGCCAGTCAGCGTTCAGCAATTACTAAAAAGCTGATTGCTGACTAGCTGATCGCTGATAGCTACTCTTGCAGCATTCCAAAAGCGAGAGTAGCATTCCTCACTTCGGTAACAAAAATGCTTTACGTCGGTTGTTAAAAAACGCATCGTCCAACAACATCGTCAGGCAAAAGGTTACTTTTTATGAGCGATCAATTTCACTTTGATGAACCGCCGATCAGCCCGGATGATACGCATCCAACGCAGACGTTTCGCGCTGTCAGTATGGATGACGCGCTGGCCAATGCGAACGCGGCCCGACGCAATCAAGCGTCTGTCCCTATGTGGCGGCGCACGATGGGACTGCTGAGCTTGCTCGTGGCTGTCGGTCTCACAGTGGCGACAACGGTGCTGCTGCTGACACCTCCCGACGCACAGCCTGTGCCCGAACCATCACCGCTGCCTGCATTCACCGAAGAACCTATCGTGCTGCCACCGACACCAACACCGCTCCCCACTGAAATAGTGCAGCAAGATGAACAGATCGAGCAGGTTATTCCACCGCTGCCCGACCTACAACCGACCATCAGCGTGGAACAAATCGGCCAAATTTTAAGCCAGCCGCCGCAAGCGATCACGGTGGGTAACGGTATTGCCGTCGTGCGCGACCTCTACAACCCGTTCACGCTCATTCCAGATCGCGCTCGCAGCGAAGTGATCGAATATGAAATCGTCACTGGCGACACGATTTACACGCTGGCCGAACGCTTTGGTATTTCACCGGAGTCGATTGGCTGGTGCAATGATCGCCAGTTAATTATGGCGCTGCGTCCGGGCCGTACCCTCAACATCCCGCCCGTCGATGGCGCGTGTCAGTCGGCCATTGGCAGTCGCAGCATCGCGGATTACGCCGCCGACTATTTTGTTGATCCCTACGACATTATCGACGCCGATTTCAACGGACTATTCGGCGCATCGCCGGACACCGTTCCACCGAGCGGGATGTTCCTCGTTATTCCCGGCGGCACAGCCGAGCAAATTAGCTGGAATCCGCCCGTCGTTCGTACAGGCGGCGACGGCTCAAACGGCAGCTCTGGTGCCGGCACAATCGCCTTTGCCCCCGGCGATCCCGGAAGCTGCGGGCCTCAGCCCAACTCCGGCGGCGTGTTCTGGGCCCCGCCGTTACCAGCAGGTGCATACACATTCATGCGCGGCTTTGACGGCACCCATTCCGGTGTCGATCTAGCCGCATCCGTTGGCACGACAGTCTACGCCGCTAACGGCGGCACGGTGATCTTTGCAGGTTGGAGTACATGGGGTTATGGCTATACGGTGGTGCTGGCGCACGGGCCATACACGACGCTCTATGGCCATTTGAGTTCGTTCTCGGTAAGCTGCGGCAGAACGATGTATCCCGGCGACCCGATTGGCGCGGTAGGTACGTCGGGCAATTCCAGCGGCCCGCATCTGCACTTCGAGATTCGCTATCTGGATTCGCCCACCAACCCGACAGCGACGATGGGTTTCTAAAGTAAATAGTTATCAGTGTTCAGTTATCAGTAATGACGTTCGATGTGAGCGTTTTACTGATAACTGAATACTGTCTACTGACAACTACTCAAAATGCACCTTGCACGATGTCGCATCGCAGACGGGCGCACCAACCATGCGGTTGATTTTGTAGCGGTTGCGGGCGATGAAGCGATACACCACCTGCCCGACGAACGACATGCCCGGTATGTGCAAGATCAGCCAGACGGGGAAGCCGAGCGGTAGATCGCGCAGCAGGCGGCGCACAGCGAAATAGCCGCCGAGCAGCTTGCCATCGCCCTCATCGACATGCATCTGCCCCATCGCGGTATCGTAATCCAACTGTGAATAGCGCTCGTGAACCCGTTCCCAGTCGTTGGCATCCAACCATTCGACGCGCTTGAACCAATCCAACGCGGTGACGATGCGCTTCGATTGGCGGCACAGGACGCAGTTCTCATCATAAATAGCAGTCGTCAAGGTTTTTGGCCTTCGCTTTCGGCACTTTTACGGTCATTCTTGTGCGCGGCGATCTCGATCTCGTGGCGAATATAAGCCAATGCCCGTTCCATATCGTCGTAGACCGGGATATGCAGCGCGCCAAACTGTTCTTCTTCTACTGCGCCGACGAACGACTTGGCCCAATGGTTGTGCGTGACCATCACGACGGTCACGTTGGGGTCGCTGGATGAGCCGGGTATGCCCATACTGGCCCGGCGAACGATATGAATAAAGTCTCGAAAAGTGGTCGTGATCGCTTGAATGTTGGTGATGCGGTAAAAATGCTGGTCGCCGTTTGCTTTAGCTAGTTCGAGGCTTTGCCGCCACATATCGATGATCGTATCCTCATGCACCTCGCCGGAAATGGTCGCAATGATAATTGGCTCGTTGGGCAGTCTTTCAACGGTCAGTGTCATGGAATAAGCTCCTCAATGAATGCTGAGTTCCGGGTTCTAAGTAAAGCATTTCGCAAGAAGATCGTGGATAATCCTTTAGCGCGTTGATGTTACTGTAGCAAACTTGCGTTAGGAGCAGGTTAGACTGAACCCGTCCATAACCCGACGACTGAACGCAATTCTGTTGACACTGTTGGCCATAGCGATTGTGCTGCTGCCTGTGCTGGTGACGCTGCTCCTCGTGCGCGTACTGCTCGGCGCGAACCTCAGCGATCAGCACCCCGTTCTCAGCGATGAGATCGGCTACTGGCGGCAAATCGCAACCTTCAGCCGCATCGGTTTCAACGGCGGTTATACCACCTTTAACGAGTATTCCGCATCGGTCTCGTTTATCCATTTCTATGCACACGGCCCGACATTTCCGATGCTCTACGGCAGCATCGCCCGTTTTACTGGCTGGTATCCGCAGTCAGGGCCGCTGTTCAATCTAGGTTTTGTAACGTTCGGGCTGGCGCTGTTCGTGTATCTCGTCTCCACGACGAGCCGCCGCCCAATCGCCGCTTTGCTCATGACGGCCCTAGCCGTGCTGACGTTTTGGCCGCTGTGGCTGTATCTACCCGTCACCATGCAAGAGAGCCTGCATCATGCCATCGCGTTCGGCATGGCGATCTTTTTCTACGTGTGGCTGATTAGATATCAGCAGTCTTGGCCACCATTAAATCGTCGCACCCGTTTGCTGATTTTGTGCCTCATCCTCGCGGCGGGGCTGCTGCGATTTACGTGGTCGCTGCTGCTCATCCCGTTCTTTGTGCTGGATTCAACGCGCTTGATGCCGCGTCAAAAATTCTGGGGACTGATTCTAGCGCTCGGACTGTGCGTGGTCTTATATGCCATCATCCAAGCCATCACATCGCCTTATCCGCTTTTCTTCCGCGAGGTGCTCGACGCACTAGCCGCTGCTCCCGCCAATGCACTGCCCATCATCGTTAGGCACTTAACACGCACGTTCGGCAATTTCTTACAAGGCGACCCGTTATGGCTGATGCAGCGTGGACAAGTTTTGCTGTTGGTGGTGGTCAGCATGATAGTGGCCATCAGACAACGCCTGCCGCTCGTGGATAAACTGTCGCGTTATGAAGCCGCATTTCATGCGCTCAATCTAGGGTTGGTGCTGATCTTTTGCGTGACGCTGTACGATGTCGGCAGCCTGCGTGATTATCGTCTGCTTGCGCCGCATGTGCTGTTATCGCTGCTGCTACTGGTTGCGTTCGAACGCTGGCGGCTGGCGGGATTGATGATCGTCACTAACGCGCTATTGATCGGTGTGTTCATAACCAATTTTGTGGATGATCGCAGTGGGGGCTTTGAAGCCGCGCCGCAGATCGCGGAGTTTGCAGCGCTGACGCGGGATTACGTAGTCTATGATACGAATGCGACGAATGCGTGGTGCAATACGCTCTCAGCCGATAACTTTTACGCTGAGTTGGTGGCTCTAGCGCCGGACATCGGCACGTCGTTTGTTTTTTTACGTGAGGGGAACAATCATCTGCTCAGGCCGATACTGCCGCTCAAGGCACGTTATCTGCTGCTGACCGACGACATTTACTTCCGCTTGGGGCAGCTATCGCCCGACGGAACGCTGCACGTTCAGCCGCTAACAATCACACCCATTGGCGATCTGTATTTGAACCTCGATGCGGAATGTTGAGCGGTTAGCTTTTAGCCGTTAGCCATAAGCTTTTAGAACTCCGTACTCGGTACTTGTCTTCACTTAGAACTAATAGGCCCCTTCGCCCAGCAGCACGTAGGGGATGGTTCGCAGCAAAATCGACACATCCATCTTGAGCGACCAGTTCTCGATATAGTAAATGTCGATCAGGCACATTTCCTCGAAGGGCACATTGCTGCGTCCACTGGTTTGCCACAGGCCGGTCATGCCCGGAAGAATTTTCAAGCGCTGCATGTGCCACGGCTCGTACAGCGCGACCTCATCCGGCGTCGGCGGGCGTGGGCCAACAAGACTCATCTGCCCTAAAACGACATTCCACAACTGCGGCAGTTCGTCGATGCTGGTCATGCGGATGAAGCGCCCCACTCGCGTGATACGCGGGTCGTTCGCAATTTTGGGGCGGCGCGGGTCTTGCTGCTGCTCTTGCACCAACTGAGCGCGCAGCGCCTCAGCGTCGGGGATCATGCTGCGAAACTTGAAGATGTCGAACTCACGCCTATTTTCGCCCACGCGCCGGCCTCGATAGAAGATCGGGCCCGGCCCTTCGAGGCGAATAGCCAGCGCCGTCAGCGCGAACACGATCAAAATTAACGGCGACACCAGAGCGATCAATGCGAGGTCAATGGTTCGCTTAAGCAGCCGACTGCTGCCCCGAAACGGCACATGCCCGTTGACGCTCAACAGTGGAATGCCGTCGAGGTTCTCGACCTGTACCTGTCGCAAGTTCAATTGCAGCACATCGGGCACCACGCGAACTTCCGCGCCTTTACGGTAACAGTCGCGCACCAGTTCGAGGATGCGATCATGCTGTGACCAAGGCAGCGTAATCACCACCAGATCAACCTTTTGTTCGCGGATAGTCGCGGCCAGACGGTTGACGCCGCCTAAGCCCTGAATACGCCCGATGCTCACGTCACCCCGCGCCGGATTGTCGTCCAGATAGCCGACAGGTTGATAGCCCAGTTCTTTACGCGCCACCATCGTGCGTAAAACGGCCTGCCCCACGTCACCAGCGCCGACGATCAACACGCGCTGAACACCGATTCCACGCGATCTCAGCCGCGCCTGAATCGTGCG
>JACMMD010001177.1 GCA_014379235.1 Anaerolineae bacterium | reverse complement strand
GGCGCTGATATACGCGGGCACAGACACGCTGCAAGGCGTCGTGCAGCGCATTTTCTACTTTCATATGCCCTCGTTTTTTGGTGCATTTACGGCTTTCATTGCTACTGTGATCGGCGGCGTTCAGTATCTCCGAACCCGCAATCCGAAATGGGATACGCTGGCGCTGGCTGGCGTCGAAGTCGGGCTGGCGTTGTCGCTGGTGAACCTCGCAACGGGTTCGATCTGGGCACGTCCGATCTGGAATACTTGGTGGACGTGGGATCCACGTTTGACCTCTGCGGCGATTATGGCGCTGACTTACGCCGCCTATTTGATGCTGCGTAACGGCATCGAGAACCCCGAACAACGCCGTCGTTTCGCCGCGATCTTCGGCATTCTGGCCATCACAACCGTGATCGCTACGCTGTTAATCATCCGCATCCGCCCGGATACCATTCATCCGGCGGTTATTGGCGCAAGCCCGCAGAACGCGCAGGGTACATTTGAACTCGCCGCCACACCCGGCGTGACGGCGGCGCTGCTGACCAACCTGCCGATCTGGGCGCTGCTTGTACCGATAACGCTGATGTGGTGGCGCATCCGGCTGCAAAACCTGACGGATCGCGTCGAAGCGCTCAAGATGGCCGTGCTGGATAGGTAGGCGAATGATGCCTGAAAACGCAACTCCCGATACAATGAGTTTTTTGATACTTGGCTTGGCGGCGGTGACGGTCATCGTAGGCGCGCTGGTCGCCAGTATGCTGCTGCGCTACCGCAGCCTGCGCCGCGACATCGAAACGCTGCGCGAAATTCAGCCAGACGCATTCGAGTAGCAGCGCACAAGTTATCAACTATAAAGTATGGGCTTGGTGCAAACAAAGTTTGCCCGGCACGCTCGTTTGCATGACTTCTTGCGCCGCTTTGGTTCGTGGCTATACTTGGCTTCATGTTCCGAACCCTTGCGATCATCACTCTGCTGATAACCGCCCTCACGGCCTGCGGTACTACGCCGAACGCCCCTTCCGCGCCGACGGCTGTTCCGTTTCCGTCGGTGACACCGGGGCGATTGGTGCGCGGCATATTGGGGCTGCAACCCATCGGCGCTGATTCAGCCAGCCTCGCCAACCCCGCGACGGCCATCGCACTGGCCAGCCAACCGACAGCTACGCCAGATACCGCCGCCTGCCCCGCGCAAAACCCCGATCTCACGCTGCCGTCTTTGCGGCCCGCCGCGCAGGATATTTCGACAGCGATTGAACAGTTCCTTTCCGAGGGTGGCACAGTGAACGCCCTGACGATGGGCTTAACCGATAGCTGGTTGGTTATCGGTGAGACGGGCTTTGTGCAGTCCGACGCTGACCTGACTGGTGAAGGCTCGCCGGACATTCTGGTGAGCTACAGCGCCGACGAAGGCGGAACACTGCTGGTGATTGGCTGTGTCGACGGTGTTTACCAGACGCGCTATCAGGCCATCACTGGCGGAGACGCGCCGGAGATCCTGTGGCTTGGCGATGTGAATGTGAACGCCAGCCCCGAAGTCGTATTCAGCAACCGCATCTGCCCGCCGGACGCTACCGCCGATAATGAGGATGAACTGTGTACCTACCGCACCCAGTTGATTTCGTGGCAGGCCGATCAGGCTCGCTTCGTCAGCCTGCTTCCCGGCGCGATTGAGGGTGAAGGCGCACCGACGGTTACGGACATCGACGAAGACCGCATTCTCGAAGTGGTTTCGCTTATTACTAGTGATGGCACGGCGGCAACAGGCCCACAGCGCACAGGTGTCAATATCTGGGATTGAAACGGCTCGATCTATACACTGTCCATCGTCCAGCGTGACCCGCCGCGCTATCGCATTCAGGTCATCCACGAGGCTGACCGCGTGTTCAATACGCTCGACATAGCCACGTCGATACCGCTTTACGATGTGGCGCTTAACGATGGCGAACTGCGCGAATGGACTGACGGTGATGACGAAACGCTCGGCTTATACATCCAATTTAAGCTGATGTTGGCCTATGCCTATCTCGAAGACGAACGCTTTTTGACGACCTACCAGACTATCGTCGCCGCCTTCCCTGATCCGGCCACACGACCCGTTTATGCCGCGCTGGCCGATACCTTCTGGAACGCTATGCAAGTCACCAACAATTTGCATAGTGCCTGTTTAGAAGTGAGAGATATAATCGAGCAGCGGCCAGAGGCGCTAGGTCGGCTAAACAGTTATGGCAGCCGCAGCCCGCTGTATACGGCGGAAAACCTGTGCCCGTTTTAAGCAACACTCGTCATCTACTGTAGGGGCAAGGCGCGCCTTGCCCCTACCACAGCAACCTTAAGAGAAAGTATCTCATGTCCCAACCATCTCCTTCTGAATTCCTCGCTCATTTCCAGAATCAGCGCCAGCGCACGATTGATATGCTGACCGAACTCGTCAACTACGAGACCCCGACGACGGACAAAGCCTCCGTTGATAAGCTCGGCGCGTTTATGGAACAGCAGTTTCTTTCGCTCGGCGCGTCATCGGTCAGCCGCATCCCACAGGACAACGTGGGCGATTTTCTGCTGG
>JACMMD010001176.1 GCA_014379235.1 Anaerolineae bacterium | reverse complement strand
GCCTTCGTAATGGCTTCGCGTAGAACCTCGCTGTCAGGCTCAAGGAGCAGCTCGATGCCTGCCTGAGCGGCAAGCATTCGGGCAACTGGATAGGTTGGTGTTCGCAATACGACGGCGCGATGTACGTGTGGCAAACCCGCACGGCGTTGAAGTTTCGCCAACGCCAGCATCGAGCGTGTTGGCCCACCTGCTGTCAGGCGATCAATGACGTGCAGAATTTGCATCACGTTGAGCTTGCTGCCGCAGCAGTGATTGGTGAGCGACGGCAAACATCTCGCGGCGATTACGCTCGATGTCGCGCGAAATATTGCCTTGATGCAGCCGCTTGAAGGTTAACACCTGTGGCACGACGAGCATGGGTACAGCAGCATCACGGGCGCGTGTAAACCAATCCGCATCACAGGCGATGGCATAATGGGGATCGAAGCCACCGACCCGCTCAAATAACGCTCGTCGCGCAAGAAGTGCGCTGGGTGTCCCTGCCACACGCACAGCGGATGGTTGTACCTGCGAAGATTGTGTGGGGAATGAAGCATCCCCGTGAAAGAACATCATCTGGGTGATGCTGTATTCGGCATCAGGAGCGTCCCGATGATACGCGATTTGTTGTGCGATCTTATCGACATGCCAACGATCATCATGGTCGAGAAACGCAATGTATTCGCCTTGCGCTGCCGCAATACCCAGATTTCGTGCATTGGCGATACCATCATCGGGCTGCACAATAATATGCGCTGCGAACTCTCGCGCAATTGATAAACTAGCGTCGGTTGAGCGGCCGTCAACGACGATAATTTCATGTGCGGGATACGTTTGCTGCTGAATGGAAGTCAGCGCATCACGCAGAAAACGTTCCCCATTGCGAACGATAACAATCGCGCTGACACATGGAGTGGCAGCCATTCAATTAATCGGCTTTTTGTGGGGCCAACCTTTATCGTCAACATCATGAATCGGATCGAGCAGCAGCAAATCCGACATATTGGTATAGGTTGTCAACTGCGGAGGCTTGAACACTGCGTCCGCAGGTAGCATATCGAGGGATAGAGTCGGCGGTTCATCCACGTCGTCAGCATCAGTTACGAGAGCAGCATCTTTCAACTGCTGAACAAACTGCTGGATCGCATCAGCGATGAGCGGGCGCTGCGATGGAAAGCGAGCCTCGAAAGCGGCGATTATAGTCTCTGATGTCGGTTGCTGCTGCAACAGCAGCCAGATACTCTGTCCAGACCCGGTTAGATGGTAATAATTGCCTGTCTGAATATCGATAATAATAACCTCGTTATCAACATTCTCGTAGAGCGCGCGTTCCGCAGCAATCTTCAATGTACCCGGCATACTTTCATTCGCTCCAAAAGTCAAACAATAGCCGTTCAGAAAAGCTATCATACACAGGTTCGACTTGCTTAGCAAACAAGCCTAGACAAGGCAATTGCATATGGAGAAAAGCAAAGAAAATCGCCGAAACGGAAAATAGGTAAATCGTCGTGAATCAAAAAGTGGGGCGTAGTAAATCATTCCTGCTCTCAGACTTACCCAAGCTACACCCTTTTGCGCCTAAGAAGCTAAAACAGCGATCTTTCAAGCGTTAGACAGTATGGTGGTCTGAACGGGTTACGCGCCGTTGCCTAGATATTCGACGCTTGACTTTCGGATTCAGCGCGTTTCCATTTCTACTCAGACCAGAACCGAAGATCCCTTTAAGGCAAGTTTGCGGAAGAGAATACAGGAACTGCGCGTGCCAGCGGTATGAGTTACCCCAAATCGCCGAGCAATTAGGGATTAGCGTTGGTAGCGCGTGGAACATAGCCAAATAACGCTACTGTGCGACGTTTGCAAATCATGGACTGCTTGGCTTCTGCACTTCACATGCAGCCAAATAGCCGACCACAGACAACAAAGATGGTTACAGTCAACTCACTCTGATAATGAACAGGTAATCAACTTTTCGGTTTCGACTATTCGATCAAGCTGGGGAGCTTAGCCACTTCCCTCTTCCCATTCGTATCCCAACACAAGATACAGGTCTTCGACTTCCATCCATTCTGTGATCGGGTTTTCCTGTAGATTACCGCCGCCGGGACGAGTCATCGTCAAGTGCCACGTACTTGGGTCGGTGTGCGGCGCGATGATGATCGGGTCAGCTAAAGCCGCGACATTTTTGCTGCCATAATGCAGCCCGCCGTATTGGGTGCTTGGGACAATATTGATGGTATGTGAGCCAGCAGGCGGCGGCGCGGGCAGCGGCGGATTGAGGACGACTGAATAACTGCCGCCATCCATACAGCGTGCCAGAAGCCATATCGAGTTGACTTTCAGGATGTTGTTCGCATCTCGCAGCGGGAAAAATCGGGATGCCATGTCGATCTCGAACACGTTGCCAGCCCCATCGGCGGGGTTCAAGAAGCGATGCCACTGTGCCGGGAACTCCTCGCGCAGGCTGAACAACCGCATCGAAGGCGTAGTCGTTTCGGCGTCGAAATACCGCCGCAGATGCGTGATAGCCCGGTTCTTGAAACCACCGGCATCTTCCCTTGCCGTGTATTTGACGTGCAGGATCGCGTCCGAGACCGTGTTGTAATCGAACTGGCGGAGCGGTTTCCCAAAATCAGGGTTGTTCGACGGCAGATCGTTGAAGAGTTCCAACGACCAGAGGCTGATGATGCCCGCGCCTTCAAATGGTAAGTAGCGCTCGTCGCGGAACTGGAGTTCAAACAGGCCGCTGTCATTCTGGCCGCTGCTGGCGGCAATGGCTTTGACCGGAATATTATTTTCGACAAAACGCGCATCATCGAGCGGTAAACCGGTTTCATCGGTGTTGCGAGCGTAGGTGTCGTCGCCGCTGCCATTACCCGTATTGATACGAACGCTGTTTTTCAGCAGACGCAGCGTACAGGCAATCGTCGTGTACGGCCCGACGACACATGGCAGCGTGATGCTCACCGACTTGATGCGGCGGAAATAGTG
>JACMMD010001175.1 GCA_014379235.1 Anaerolineae bacterium | reverse complement strand
TCTGCTTCAGTGGGCAGTCGAGCGTCCCGCTGTTCACACTGCTGCTGCGCCTCTGCCCAGGTGATATTGTTGATCGGCAGCCGGCTGGCATCGGCGACTTCGTAGGTGTCGATCCAGAAAGGCGTCAGTTGGATTTCTTGAAGGTTATTTTCGTCATTTAAAATTTGATCGTTACAGCTTTGTCGATTCAACTGGCGTTCACATAATGCCCTATCTTCGGCAAGCTGATTTTGTCCCGCACCCATCGTAAACCGCCCACCCGGCACCAGTACCATCGCCACGCCATCGAAATTATGCTGGATAATCGTCCAGTCGGCGTTACGGGTCACGGGACCGGTAAACAGCGGTGTAGGCGATGCTTCTAGGGGAACTGGAGTCAAGGTCGGTGTTGGGAAATCGATTTGCGTCGGTTGGGTAACAGCCGTTTCGGTCAATTGAGTTATGATCGTCGCATTTAATTGAGCAATTGCTGTTGTGGTCGCGCTGCGAATGTCATCATTTGCCTGTCTCTGATCGGCTGACAGCTTTAAGAAAATACCACTCACAATCAATAGTAAGACGAATAGACCTGCCCACAATAAAAGTCGATCTCTCCCCAGGGGTGTCAGAGGTTGGTTAGCTGGTGTTGCTGGAGTATACGTCTGATTATAGCCTACCGGATGACTGTAACTTTGCGGGGGGGGTGTGGTCGGGGCAGACATCGGCGTCCCTAATGGAAAACCGCGCCGCGCTAACTCATATTTCAGCCGTTCCATGCCGACATCATACGGCTGATGCAAAAAGTCGATGTATTGAATGCGGCTGAGTTGAAAGTGAACTCGTGCCGGACGAACCAACAGCGGAATAACAGGCTTTTTTTGGTCGAAATAAAATTGCCACTCATCTTCGACATTGTGTGAGTCCATCGACTCCGGTGAGATCAGCACCAGCATGATCTCACACAGGTCTAACCCTTGTTGGATAGCACTGCTCCACTTCATCCCGGCGGGGATGTCCTCAACGTCAATCCACACATCCGCCCCATACTCGGAGAGTGACGTGGCAAGTTGACGGGCGAAGGCTTCGTCGGCCCGACTGTAGCTGATGAAAATTCGCGCCATGCAAACCCTATGGAATGTTCAAGTAGAGGTCACTATTAATACTTTAGCATACCATCCTCATTCGGGGCGCGCTAGGAATGTGACATCAGGTACAATGATAGTCGCTGCTTGTTGAAAGGTTTTACTATCATGACGGAAACCCTCAGCCCACGCGCCCAACGTTTGCGGGCCGCAGGGCATAAACTGACCAATGCGCGCCTGACGGTGCTGCAAGCGCTGGAAGCGAGCAACGGGCACATCACATCCGCCGAAGTGCTGGACGCGGTAGACCGCCTTGACCCGGCCATCGGGCGGGCCAGCGTGTTTCGGGCGCTGGATTTGTTCACGCGCATGGCGCTCATTCGCCCGACCTATACAGGCGGCAGCGCTACGCCGATTTACGTGCTGATGCCCGAAGGCCACCACCATCATATCGTGTGCGTGAACTGCAACCGCGTCATCGAGTTCGAGGACTGCGCGCTCGATCAGCTTTCGGCGCAGTTAGAAGCACGGCTGAACGTGCGTTTGCTCGGTCACTTGCTGGAATTTTACGGGCTGTGCGAGGACTGCCAGAGTTCTCAGTTAACAGTTGTCAGTAATCAGCAAGCGATGGATAGCTGAGATTTGGAACTGAAAACTGTCTACTGAAAACTGATGACTTCACCACACATCGCTTTTAACGGCTGGTTCTGGGATCAGCCGAACACGGGCAGCGGCCAATATGTGCGCCGCTTGCTGGCTAACCTGCGCCGCGTCTCGCCCGATCTGCAAATGACGCTGATTCTGCCGCCGCATATCACCGCGCCGGACGAACTGCCGCAGGATGTGAGCCTCGTCGTCACTGAGGCGGCGAAACTGCGCGGTAATCTTGGCAAAGTGTGGTTCGAACAGTCCACGTTCCCGCAGATGGTCAAGCGCGTCAGCGCGGACATCGCACATGTTCCTTATTGGGGGCCGCCGTTGTCGTCTCCGGCGCGGCTGGTGGTGTCGATTCTCGACGTGATTCCGCTGGTCATACCGGAATATTCTCGCGGCATGATGGGCCGGTTGTACACATCGCTGGTGAGCGCGGCCTCACGCGGTGCGGCGCACGTCATCACCCTGAGCCACGCCGCCGCCATCGACATTCATGAGCATCTCGGCCTACCGGAGAGCATGATTACGCCGACGTATCTTGCGGCTGACGAGCGCTTTCATCCGCGTTTAGGCAAAGAACGGGACGAAGCGGTACGCGCCAAATACAATCTACCGGATCGTTTTATCCTGAGCTTGAGCGGCTATGATCTCCGCAAGCAGATCAACCAACTGCTGCTGGCGTACACTTATGTCGTTCAGGCGGAAGGTGACGAAGTGACGCTGGTGATGGGCGGCAAAGAGCCGGAATGGGGCACGCCCATCTTCCCTGATATGCGAAAGTACGCGGCGGAACTGGGCATCGCGGACAGGCTGCAATGGATCGGCCACGTAGACGAGGACGATAAGCCATCGCTGTATCGGCTGGCGGATGTGTTCGCCTTTCCGAGCCGCTACGAGGGTTTCGGGCTGCCCGTCATCGAAGCGATGGCCAGTGGAACGCCTGTCGTCGCTAACGAGATCGCGGTGCTGGCTGAGATCGCGGCTGATGGCGCGTTTTTGGTCGAGCCGGGAAGCGCACGAGCGATGGCCGGCGCACTGATCGCCCTGTTGGAACAACCGCCTCTGCGTGAAACGATGGTCAACGCGGGGCTTGGCGTGGCCACCCATTATAGCTGGCGCAAAACGGCTAAAGAGACACTGGCAGTTTATGAAGCCGTGATGCGCCTATAGTGCAGAAAGCTCTCATGACAGACTCTTCGCGTTCGATCAATAGTTGGCTCACACGGCTGTCGCTGGCAGTGCTGTTGGCGTTTGGCTCGGACGTGCTGGTGTGGACGAACCCCACCGGACGGCCCATATTGGAGTGGGCGCTGCTGCTGGTAGGCTATCTTGGCTTGAGCGCGGTTCTGCTCGATGTGCTGGTGCGCTACAGTGTGCGCGATATTTTTGGCGTGATGCTGCTGGCGGG
>JACMMD010001174.1 GCA_014379235.1 Anaerolineae bacterium | reverse complement strand
TTTCGCTAGGTAGTATGTCCGCATGGACACCACAAACGCAGCGAATCATTAAAGCATTGCGGCGGAGCGCTCTGAACGGCGCTCATCGTTGTTCCGGCGCGGGCGTGTGTGGCTCGGCGTGATTCTGGTTGTTGCGCTGGCGCTGCGGCTGATCTATGCGCTGACGCTCGACCCTTCCGCCGCCTATCAGGTCGGCAACGAGGACAGCGGTTGGTATCTCGAAGTTGGGCGACAGTTGGTACTTGGACAATCGCCCGCGCCGCTGCCTACGTCGCCGCTTTATCCGCTGCTGCTCGGCTTCTGGCAGATCGTTTTGCCACCGGACGCCGCCGTGATCGCCGTTCGTTTGCTGCAAACCCTGTTGAGCGTGGCCTCGTGTTATCTGGCGTATCGGCTTGGCACACTCGTTTGGAATGAACGCGCCGGAATTTTAGCGGCGGGTGTGTTGGCGTTGTCACCCGTGTTCATCATCGAAGCGGCGCAAATTACCACCGAAACGCTGTATATTTTTTTGCTGCTGGCGGGATTGTTGGCTTATGTGAGCGGGCTTCGTGTGGTCGAGGCAGCGCCTCGACCCTACAAATGGTTCTTACTATTGTCTGCCGCGATGCTGTTCGCGCTCGCCACACTGACGCGGGCCGTTGTGCTGCTGTTTCCGCTTGGCTTGGCTATTCATCTGCTGATGGTCTACGGCTGGCGGCGAGGCTGGAAACGCGCCCTAATGCTATTGGTGGTGTATGCGCTGGTGGTTTCGGTGTGGACGGCGCACAACTGGATCAAGTGGCGGCGCGTGGTCATCGGCGCGGAAGGTTTCGCGGCCTTTGCTTTTCTAGGCACATCGGAGCAAGGTTGGCAGGGCTTCGAGGAAACCGACGCGGCACTCGCGGAAGAAGTACCTGAAATCGCCATCGAAGACTATAACGCTGAAACACAGGGACAAGCCTTCGCGCAAAGAGCAAGCCAGCGAATCAGCAGCGACCCGTTGGGCTGGCTGCGGCTGCGCTTCAGCAACGTGGCCGAATCGTATTTACAGCCGCACGGCACGACCTACTTTCCCGGTGAAAGTCTGAAAGCGCTGGCCGAAAACTGGTGGCAAAATGACCGGACGCTCGGCGGGCTGGCAGCGGTGATAACAGGCGATGCGTTCTGGCCCAAGCTGCTCATGTATGGGCTGCATTTCGGCGGGTTGGTCTTAGGCGCGATAGGCATGATCGTGGCTTTGTGGCGTAAGCGCTGGCGAGAGGCGCTGCCGCTGATCGGTTTCGTGGTTTATACGACGCTGCTGCATCTGGCGCTGCTGGCGCTGCCGCGTTATATCTTTCCGACTGAGCCGATCTGGTGGATTTTCGCGGCGGGCTTAGTGACTCACTTATTTTCATTAGGACGAAATCATCGTGGCAATGAACCAACTCGAAATTTTTGATCGGCTTGGACTGCGCCCCGGCGGTATCCTTATTCGCCATTTTGATATGGCAGATTGGGGTAGGACGCTGGTTATCTATGCTTTTTACAGCACGTTAGATGAGGCGCTACCATTCCGATTAATTTTTAGGAATTGCAGCGAAATAAGCTGGCAGTCAATGACAGACGCGAGTTCGGGAAGCGTCGAATTCGCAGATGTCATCAACGTTCTGTTCGGGACGAATCAATCCCTTGAAACCTGCGTCATAACAACGGATTTGTTTGAAGTTGTAGTCTCATATGGTCAACTGACGATTGTTAAAGATTGGCCATCTGAAGGCTAATCGCTTAAAGCTAAAGGCTATCCATGTCCCGTATTCTCGCAATCGAAACCTCGTGCGACGAAACCGCCGCCGCTGTCATCATCGACGGTAAAACTATCGCCTCGAACGTCGTCGCTTCACAGATTGATTTACATGCCAAGTATGGCGGTGTGTTCCCCGAAATCGCTTCACGCGCTCATATCGAAGCTATCGGCGCGGTAGTCGAGCAGGCCATGAGTGAAGCCAAAATCGGCTACAATCGCCTCGATGCTATCGCCGTGACACGCGGGCCGGGGCTGGTGGGTTCGCTGTTGGTGGGCATCAACTTCGCCAAAGGTTTGGCGCTGGCAACGGGTTTGCCGCTGCTGGGCATCAACCATCTGGAAGGGCATGTTTATTCGCTGTGGCTGGCCGAACCGGATGTCGATGTCGAGTTTCCAGTGGTGGCGCTGATCGTCTCCGGCGGGCACAGCGAACTTTTGCTGATGACCGGCCACGGCCAATATGAGCGTCTCGGTGGCACGTTGGACGACGCGGCGGGCGAAGCCTTCGACAAAGTGGGGCGTATTCTCGGCCTGCCGTTTCCCGGCGGCCCCAACATCGAGCGGGCAGCACAGCGCGGCAATGCCGAAGCCTATCATTTCCCTCGCGCCAAGCGTGACGAGAGCTACGATTTCAGCTTTTCCGGCTTGAAAACGGCGGTTCTGCGTGAAGTGACCGTTGCGCCGGGTCAATCGGGCGATGGCAGTAAAAAACAGTCGCTCGATAAACACGCCAAGCTGCGCTCGGATGTGTCCGTACCCAATGCAGCGGCTAGTTTCCAGCAGGCGCTGGTCGATATTCTGGTGGATAAAACAGTGCGCGCAGCCAAAGCGCATCACGCGAAGGCGATTTTCATCTCCGGCGGTGTGAGCGCGAACTCAGCGCTGCGTGAGCAGATGAAGCGCCGCAGCGAGTTACCCGTGCGCGTTCCGCCGTTGAGCCTGTGTACCGATAACGCGGCCATGATCGGGGCGGCGGCACACTACCGACTGCTGGATGGCTTACAGAGCGACCTCGATCTGGATGTCGTGCCGCTGTGGCTGCTAACCAATGACACATATAAAGTGGAAATTTAACCTGTAGGGGCGAGTCTCAGACTCGCCCCTACTAACAAATCAGGGGGTTATATTGAGCGCGAACGCAAGGGTGTTGGTGACAGGGGCGAAGGGCTGTATCGGCGCGTGGACGGCGCGTTATCTGCTCGATCAAGGGCATGAGGTTGTCGCGCTCGATCTGGCGGGCAACATGCACCGTCTCGAAATGATTCTCGAAGATGATCTGGCGCGGGTGACGCTACTCGAAGGCGACGTTCTCGATGTGGCCGCGCTGACGGAAACGGTACAGGCTCAGGCTATCACGCATATTTGCCATCTCGCGGGTTTGCAAGTGCCGACGTGCCGCGCCAAACCGACGCTCGGCGCACAGGTCAACGTGGTTGGTACGGTGAACGTGTTCGAGGCGGCGCGGGCGGCGGGTCTAAAACACATCGCCTACGCCAGCAGTATCGCGGCCTATAATATCGAGGGTGCGTTAGAGCCGCGCACGTTATACGGCGTTTGGAAGCTGGCCAACGAGGGCACAGGCCGCGTCTATCATCTGGAAAACGGCATTAGCAGCATCGGTCTGCGTCCGTACATCGTCTATGGTTTGGGGCGTGATTTCGGCATGACTTCGACACCGACCACGGCCATGTTGTCCGCTGCTGCTGGCCAAGATTTTCATATCAGCTATGGCGGCGTGGGCATTTATCACAGCGGCAAGGACATCGGCATGATCTTTGCGCGGGCAGCGTTAGCGACGGACATCGGGCGGGCAGCGGCCTATAATCCACCGGGAAACACGGCGCACATGAGCGAAATCACCGCCGCGATTGCCGCCGCGTCGGGAGTTTCGGTGACGTTCGATGATAACGCGCTGCCGTTCCCGTATGAGTACGACGCGGAGTCATTGGCCGACGCGATTGGCCCCATCGAGATCACACCGTTGGCGCAAGGCATCGCGGAAAGCGTTGAGAGTTTCCGGCGGGCGCTGGCGAATGGACGTATTCAAGCGCCGCAGCCAGCCGCGTAACCCGCCATGCCTGCGTT
>JACMMD010001173.1 GCA_014379235.1 Anaerolineae bacterium | reverse complement strand
TTCGATTTCTTCCTCGTCGGTTTCGAGTTCAAGGTCACTGTCGTCGCTGCTTGGCACGACCAGCTCTTGAGCGACGAGTACGACGAGATTGCTGTCCTCATCATAGCCCAATCCCATCTGTGCTACGCGAAAGACGGGTTCAATTGGCTCGCGCAAATCCATGTCCCAACTGTTGATATCTTCGACTGAGGCGGCGGTCTCTGGATAACGCTCCGCGATGTCGTTAATCAATTCGTTGATGGCTTCGCTCAGGGCGAAGGCCTGCTCTTTCTCGATTATCAGCGAGACGATACGCCCACGTTTGCCTGCTTGCAGGTGAAACATGCGCTGCCCCTTCGGCCCGATTGTGCCGACGGTGATGAAGTCCACCGGGTTCAATTCGATTTCGATATTTGACATTCTTTTTCCCGAAGTGAAGACGCGCTCAACGCGCCGCTTCGTTGGTTGGTGTTGGCTCGGTAGGAGTTGACTCTGTTTGCTGCGCCGCAGCTTCGGCTTTTTTGTGCTCACGTTCCATTTGTGCGATATGCGCCACATCGTTCATTGTGGCTACGTAGGGTCGTCCATAACCGAGCATCAAGCTGCTGATCGACGCTGGCGACACAACGATACGCTGAAAATTATCTAAGTGCATCCCCAGATAATGTGCCAGCACCATCTTAATCAAGTCGGCATGAGACACGATGACCACCAGATCACGCGGATGCAGCAGCGCCAACCGCTCGATTTCATCAGCGATCCGCATCTGCGCTTCGCGCATGGTTTCGCCGTTGGGAAAGCTGGCCCGTGATGGATACTCCTGTATCACATGCCACATTTTGCGGCGGGTCAAATCTGCGATCTTTTGGCCTTCCCAATCCCCGTAGCGTACTTCGCCGATGGCGCTGTTCTGGCGGATTTCCAACGCCGGGTGGTGCTGGCGAATGGCTTCGGCGGTTTCCATCGTTCGCTCTAACGGGCTGGCATACAGGTGTTTGATGGAAGTATCGGCCAGCCGCTTTCCGAGCGCTTCTGCCTGCGCTTTACCTGCGTCGTTCAAATGCACGTCGGGCAGCCAACCGGCCAGCTTGCCCGTTTTGACGAATTCATTCTCTGCGTGCCGAACCAGTAAAATATGCGTCATTTGTGCCTTAGACTACCGTTCTGTCCGCCAGAATAATAGCACATCTCAGGGCGAATCGCATGAGTTCACGTAGCGGTCAAAATCAAGGTCGGTGTGCTGTCGTAGAGCGATGATGCGCCCATTCAGTATACTCACGTAAACCCAACCGTGTATGTCCACAGTGACATCCAATGGACGGTTAGGCCACAGGCCGCTGCGGCGATAGTTGATCTCCTCTAATGTGAAACGCTGCTGCCCTTCGTGAGATGGGATGATGATGTCGTAGTCAATTGGAGATCCTGCGTCATCGAAGCGCACGGCGGCCACCGCGAAGCCTTGCAGCCGAGCGTCATTGTAAGGGCCATACAGCACTACCAGCAGCCGACCCTGTAATGAAGGCAGAGCATCGCCGCGATACGCTGCTAGTCCCATTGGCGAACTGTGCGGCGGGAACGTCAGCGCGGGCGCGTTGGCGCTGGCACAGTCGAAGCTGCCTAAAGGGCTGGCGGCGGAGTCCGGTTGGTTATCCGCGCCGACACAGTACGGCCATCCGAAATTCGCGGCGGGCTGCACGAGGTTCAGCTCATCGAGGTCGTCCATATTTTCTAGCCCATCGCGGGCCGTGTCTACCGTCCACAGCGTATCGCCTACGAAAGCGACATCGTTCGGTTGGCGCAGCCCGGTGGCGATCAACTGTGGGTCACTGCCATCGAGCGCGTAACTCCAGATCGCGCCGCGTCCCTCATCCGCTGTGTCTGGGTCGCAAAAGTCACAGGGCGCGCCCGTTCCGACGTAGATTCGGACATCGCCGACGATGTTGCCGATGGTTAGATCGCCTGTCCAGAAACCTGTCGGGCCGGATGGTAGATCATCGACCAGCGTTTCGGTTTGGCCTGAATCGAGCGCGATACGGTAGAGATGTGTCCCACCGGAAACGTACAGCGCGCCGTCGTGATAGGCGATGCCGTTCGGTAAGGTGAGACCCTCAGCCACAAGTCGCGGCCTATCCGGTAAAAAATCGCCGTTGCTGTCATCGAAAGCGAACACTTGGCCGGTCAATGGGCGCGTCGCGTAGAGCGTTCCGTCATCGTCGGTGGTCAGCGCGGTATAGGCGAGTTCGTCGGTGCTGCTGGTGAGCGCGTCGAGATTCACTTGCGGCACAGGTGACGGCGTAGGCGGCGGCGACACTGGCCCCGGCGGCGTCACCTGTTCGAGGCAGTATGTAGTGCCATCCACCCAGGGTTCGCCCAATTCTTCGCGCCCGCGCTGGCGGCAGTAGCAGTTC
>JACMMD010001172.1 GCA_014379235.1 Anaerolineae bacterium | reverse complement strand
TTGCTGCGCCATGCTGCGAACATCGCTATTGGTGCGACGAACGTATGATAGCCTTGAATGTGTACCACGTCCCATTTGCCAGACGTGATCTCGGAATAAATGGCGGGTGCGAAATAGAAATCGCGGCTGCGTGGATAGGCGGCGACACGCTTGATGGTGACACCCGCATGAATTTCTTGCGGCGCAAGTTCGCCGCTGAGGTCAGTCGTCAATACCGTGACCTGATGACCGTCGGCGGCCATCCGCCGCGCAACCTCGTAGGTGTGCGTCTCTGTTCCCCCCGTGAGCGGGAAATAACGCGCACTGACCATCAACACACGCATCGACTGTTGAGCGTCAACCATCGGCGCGAGTTCCGTCGATGTGTTGGCGGCGGACTGCTTGCGTTGGGCGATTAAGCCGCGCACGTAGCCCGCTGTTGTCATGGTTAGCCCTGCCACAATCGCGACGGCCTTGGTGATGCCCTGACGATTGCCCTGACCGAGTGCGCCGAAAAAGGCGCGAGGTAGGGTCTTGAAAGCGTGAGCGCGTTCGGCGGAAAGTCCATCGCCACGTCCGACCAACTGCGACACCAGCGCTTTGGAAAGCCCTTCGGCATAGCAGCGCGACATGAAATAGCGCCATGTGGTGCGCTGCGCCGGAACTTTATGTTCAACTAGCGCATCCGGCACATACATAAACTTTGCGCCGCGTATCTGCTGCCGCGCCCGAATCGCAAGCTCGGTTTCTTCGCAGCCGACGGGCAGCGTGCCTACTCGTCCGATGCTGCTGTTGAAGCCACCAGCGAGATCGAAAACTTCACGGCGGATGAGCATACTCGCGCCAATGGGATTGCGGATTTCCGCCGTTTGCGTGGGTACCCCGCGATGTGTACAGCCGACTACCCAATAGAATTCTTCGGGCAGCCACTGCGGTTGACGGTCTACCCACTGCGGCAGGACACGCCCGCCGACGCCGACGATGGTCGGCGGTTCGATGGCTTCGAGCATCAGCTTGAGCCAATCGGGGTGAGCCACCGCGTCATCATCGAGGAAGGCCAAGAGATTGGCCTTTGTGGCCGCGATGCCAGCATTACGAGCGTTCGATAACCCTTTTGCATCAGGATTTTCGATAATCGTCAAATCAGCAAAACGCTCACGGACACGCGCCAGTAGTACGAGATTGTGATCGATGACGATCACAATCTCATCCGGTGGCTGGCCTTGACCCTGAACCGACTCAACCGCCGCGACTAACTCGTGCCAGCGATCTTCGGTGTACGCGCAGATGATGACGGCGGTGCGCTGTTTCTTCCCCGACATTGGCAGATACGTAATCATCGATAGCTTTGTTCCGGTAGGCGGTCATTGAACATTTCAGGCTGCTCGTAGCGCCATGACCAATGCCGCGCAACGTGGTTCTTGCGTCCACTGGTGCGTTCTTTCAAGATGGTTTTCAGCACACGCCAGCCGTCTTGAAGAGCGCGCAGATTGCTCTCGCCAAACACGCGGTCACTTTCAAAGCTCGGCACTTCGATGACCTTCAGACCGGCCTTCAGTGCGCGAATGTTCATATGCGTTTCGACTTCGAAACCGTCGGCTTCGACGTGGAGCGCGTCCAGTGAGCGTGTCCAGAAGGCATTATAGCCGTAGCACAGGTCGGTGTATTGTCCACCAAACAGGATACGCACAAAAGTCGTCAGACCCCAATTGCCTAGCATACGGATGAAGGTCATATCCGAGGTGCCGCCGCCTTGCAGGAAGCGCGAACCCTTCACATAATCCGCACCTGTGAGCAAAGCACCCAACAGCAGCGGAATTTCTTGCGGGTTCATCGAGCCATCGGCGTCGATCATCACAATAATGTCGCCGGTGACGGCATTGAAACCCGCTTGTAGTGCGGCACCCTTGCCGCGGCGCTGTTCATCGACAATCTTCACGCCGGGATAAAGGGACTGCGCGGCGCTGACGGTGTCATCGGTAGAATGACCATCAACAATGATGACTTCGTAAACCCAATCCGGGATATAAGGCAGCACGTAGCGCAGATTCTTAGCTTCGTTGAGCGTTGGGATGACCACGCTCACCTTCGGCTTTGGATACGCAAATGGATTGACGCCGACGCGGACGGCTTTCATTTCGCCCGTATCGTCTAACGTGTATTGCCCGTAACCACCAACCTGCTCGAATAACTCGGTTGCTGTCATTGTCCTATCCTCGCTGATAATCACTCCACATGGATGTATTACTGTGTATGTGTTTGCTGTACTGTTTTAATTCGTAACAAGCATTACAATCGGATGAATATCCAAAAATTAATATTTGGTGAGGAAGGTTTAAACCGGAAACAAACGCAGGAGTAAACTACAGGGGCGACACATGTGTCGCCCCTACGAAACTTATTGTTTAGGGTGTGTGGTTGTCGTTCCAGATTTCTTGGCCGAGCCATGTGAGATTACTAGGGTTCTGGCAGTCGTTGATTTGCCAACCGCCGCCATCGGTGGTCAGGTCGTTGTTATCGCTGCCATCCCAATGCCAGACAATACGCCCGATGTTGCGCGGGATGGTGGTGTTGAAGGTAGACTCTGCTGCCGCTTGCGTATCTTGATCGGTGAAAACGCCATATTCGCCGACGAGGATGGCCAAGCCTTGAGCGTGTACTTGATCGAAGAAGTCACCGAGCTTGTCGTCGCCTTGATTCCACAGGTCATAGGTGTGGATGCTGAACATGATGTTGTCGTAGGTTTGGCCGTTGTAGTTCAGGATGTCGCTGCTGTGCCACAGGATCGCGCTTTCGGTCACAGGGCTGGCATTATCGCTAGGATTATCCTGACCGCCATATGCGCCTTCGACAATGATGATGTTATCCGAGCCAGCGATGTTGCGGATGCCTTCGATGACACGCCCGTGCATATTGATCCACTGCTCACTATCGATACCACGACGGTCACCGGGTTCGTTCATCACGTCGAACCACACATACGGATTGTCACGATAGCGCCGTGCGAGATCGGTGAACCAGTTCACCAGCGTGTCGAGGTCTTCGCCCGCGTAGTAGCTGCCGATACGGTCATGCCCCTCGAAGATGACCACGACTCCTTGACTGGTGAAGGCATCGACCATTTCATCGAGATTGTTGTTCACGTCGAACTGCGCGTAGGGAACTTGTCCCTCGAACAAGAACGAGTTGACGCGCACGGTATTGAAGTTCCAGCAGTCCACGATCAAGTCGAGATCGGAGACGGTAGGGCGCTGCCATACCCACTGATAACCGCTCACGTTGACGCCCTTCGGCACAAATTCCTCGCCGTTCGGGTCGATAATTGTTGGGCCATCGACCTCGAAGTTCGCTTGAGGTTCAGGTGCAGTCGGACGTTCTGTGCTTGTCTGGAAGAAGACCAGTTGGCCGAATACACTGGGGTCGAAATACGAGCGGTCATCGGTTTGGTCGGCATTAGACCAACTCAGCTTCAAGTCACGATCAGTTTCACTCGAACCGTTGAGTTGAACCTGAAAGCCGATGCTGCCATCCTGTTCAGGCGTAATCGTCCACGCAGGTGTAACCAGTGGAATGGCGACTTCTATGACGTAGCCATTGTCTGTGCTGGCCGCAGTCGCCCTCGCGCCGATAGCTTCGCTGTTGATGCCGATGATGATCGACTCGCCGGGACGCAAACCGATGTTCGCGGCGGGTACGGAGATTTGCGCGACCCCTTCGGTATAGGCGCTCAGTTCGGGGTTGCCCGTCGCGTTGACGTAGATTTCAACCGAGTCCTCACGCCAGTATTCGACACCGTGTTCGTTGGCGATTACGTGCTGGTCATCCACTCGCACTGCTACATACAGATAATCGAAGTCCGCGACGGCGGCGAACTCCGCCGAGCTTTGCGCTGCGGGGTCGGTTGGGATCAGCGGCCCAGTCGTTATGCTTTGGAAGGGAAAGTTCGACCATTCGCTGAGGTCGCCGTCGAGCGTGACTTCTACCGGGAAAGCGGCGTTATAGGTTTCTTGATCGATGCCATCTGGCACGTTGTCCAATTCGGTTTGGGCCATCGCCATGCCGAACACGGGCAAGACGATCAGTATAGCGATTATCGCTTTGTGTAATGTCATTTGAAATGTTCCTCATGTTTGTCGAAGAGTCGCGTTGCGGCGATGTAATGCTGGTGCGGATTTAGAGCTGACTAGGGTTTAGGGTTGAAGCTGTAGCTGGCGGCGCGCAATCTGCGCTTTGATTTGATCGACATCGAAGTTCTTGCCGACGAAGTGGACGACCTTTGTATCGAAATTGCACAGGTAGAGCGAAAGGCGGCCATGAACCTGATACAAGAAATCCGGGCGGGTGTTCTGCATGGTGACTTGGCGTTTCAGCACATCCAGCAGATAGACACTGTACAGCGTCCATTCGCCAAATTTGTTGCGGTTCACGCTGCGATCATCGAGGTCATGCAGCAGTCGCACATAGGGTTCATCGCCATACAGCCGCTTGAGATAGGCATCGAGGCTCTTGAGCATCTCGCCGTTGAAAGTAAACAGGTCGTTGATGAAGTCGGTATAAAGCAGTGCGTTGTTCGGTTCGACTTGCAGTATACGGGCGATGTGGCGAATGCGCTCCCGCTCATAACGCACATGTTGATCGGGCAGTGTGTGGCGTGTGTAATATAGAATCGGGAAGTCGTTTTCGTCCACCAAATCTTCATAAAAGATCGGCTGGAGCGGAACCGTATCCGCGCCGAGATTGCAGAAGTTCGCAGTTTCGCAGAACTGATACGAGCGCAGTTTGATAAGCTGCTGGCGATACCAACCGGGCAGTTCCAGTTCCTTCTTCGACAGCCAATCGGCATCGGCGGTCAGCGTGACATCCTGCGCCAGATCGGTATCATCCAAGAAGCGCTGAAGATAGGCCGTGTCATTGGTAATCATGAACAGGCGGCCCTTCGGGCGGAAGTTGGCCTCGTAGGAACGCAAGACGGTTTCGAGCAGGTAATCCACATCCCGATGGTGGATGCAGACGAATGTATCCAGTGTTGGTTGATTCACGTTCGGTATCCTTTTTCTAGCGAAAGCATCCGGTAATGTCTCAGCTTGGGCAGCAGAAACAGGACGGCGGCGATGGTCGTCTGGCTGATGACCCACGCGAGACCGACGCCGGTGATGCCATAGTGCGGCAGAAATGTGATGCTCAAGCCCAATACCATGACGGCATTGGCTGCATATACGCCGACAACGCCGCGCATCCGATTTTGGACACGGGCGAGGCCGACGTAGAGCATATTGTAGATGTTGGGCAAGGCGGCCAGCGCTAGAAGCTGCATCAGTCCGGTGGATTCTTGGGCGTAGCTAGGCCCCATCACCTGAAGAATCAGCGGCGCGAAGACGATCAACAGCGCAGACGCGGGGATGACAAGGCGGGCGATGCCGATGGTTGCGCGGCGCTTATTTTCTTCGAGGGACGCTTGGTTCATCGCGCCTTCGACGGTCATCGAGGTTGCCATGTTCGCGGTCACAATTTGTAGCGAGCTGGCCACAATCCACGCGAGATAGAAATGGGCGTTAGCCGTCGGCCCGGCAAGCTGCACGATCAAAATCGGCAGCAGCGCGCTGGACATGTTCGACAGCAGCGCTGCCACGTAATTACTGGCCACATACTTCGACAGGTGACGCAGCGAGAAGTCCATCGACGGCGGCTGTGCCTGCGCGATGTAGCGCGGGATAAGGCGGCGAAAGATGATGTAGTTGATCGGCAGAATGATGGCCGCGACGGCAATCGTCCACGAGATGAAAATGCCATCCTGTGGAAAGCTCGACGCCAGCAGCAGCAGCAAAATGATTTTGCTGACTGAGAATATCGCGTTCTCGAACGGTATCCATAACGCCTGTCGCAGCCCGATCAACACGCTGTCCTGAATGACGAACACGCCCCACAATATCAGCGCGCACACGAACCAAACTACCGACGCGGCGGACTCAGTGAGGAAGCTAAGGGCAGGGGCCCAGATCGAAATGCCGATGCAAAATATCAGTCCCGCAATAACCGACAAACTAATGACAATGCCATAAGTCGTCACCACCAACCGCAGCGTCCGCGTTCCGGCTTGCGGAATGAAGCGGATCATCGTCTCTTGCAGGTTGAATTGCGCGATGCCGGACAGAAAAATCATCGCGGAGATAGCCGTCGAGTTCAAACCGACGTTATCCGTCTCGTAGGAACGGGCGGCGATTGTCCAATAGAGCAGCCCGAGCAGCGAGGTGATTCCGGTGCTGATAATGAGCGCATAGCCATTGCGGAAGAGCGGTGTGCGAAGATGCTCAAGGAGTGTATTGAGTTTGAACATCTCAGATTCGGGGAAAAGTTTCAGCATTCCTTACCTATTGGCTGTCCGTCTATGCTCCAAAGTTATTATTCGTAAGACAGACACGCATTGGATCAAAACTGGTCAGCGCCCTGTGCCTATTGAGCGGGCGCAGTGGCAACGGGTATGACGTAATCTGCGAATCCGAGCGTCATCAATGCCGAGAACAGATTGCCACGACGCAGGCGTATATCGACCCGCGCAAATGGATTGCGGCGGTTCATCTCTTGCTGGAATTCCGCCGCGCTGTTGATCGGCTCAAGATCGACAGAGACGATGTAATCGCCAATGAGTGCCCCGGCGGCGGCAGCAGTTGACCCAACCGTGACTACCTGAACACCCTGCGGCGTATCGGTGACGATGATGCCAACATAGACATCGCTACCGAAAATACTGTCAAGGTCGAGGGAAGGAGTAACGGTTGGAGTCGGGGGCAGAGGGGTAGCGGTGGCGCTAGATGTCGCTGTACGTGTCACCGTTGAAGTCCGCGTCGCCGTCGGTGGCAAAGGAGTCTCGCTCGGCGTGGTTGTTGGCGCAGACGTTGACGTAACAATCACGAGAGGCAGCAACGTAGCCGTGAGAGTTGCGGTTGGCGCTAATGGAGTCGCACTAGGCGGCAGGCTGGTTAGCGTGAAAGTAAGAACTGCCGTTGCTGTTATTGTTGTGGCTGTTGGCTCGATGGTGGTGGGCGAGAGTACAACTTCTTCGGTGCTGTCACTCAGCGCAGCCTGTAATTCGCTGGTGTCAACGGGAACGATGATCGAACTCTCGGCCACTTGTCGTGCTGGATTCGGCTGGCGATTTGGTAAACTGCGAACGAGAAAAAAGATCACGCCCGCCACGACAACAGACAGCACGACAGCGCCGATGGTCACGTTTAGCCAACGCGCACGGCTTTGAGAACGATAGCCATCTTTGATGCCGTCGACGATTTCCTGTACACCACGCCGGATTTTGGGATCGAGATCAGTGCGCGCCGCGTAAATTTCCAGCAGGGATTCACCCGCGCTAAACGTTTCCTGACGTTCAAGCATCTCGCTTAAGTTCAACAGCACAACTGCTTGATTACGGCTCTTGATGCGCTGGCCGGTGATGAAGGTTCGCAGCTTCCACAGCGGTACGAGCCAATCAGGGACGTCTACATTTTTCGGCGGAGCGCTGACCTGTGTGCTCAGAGCTTCCATCTCGTCGGCGAGTTCAGCATTCGCGTGTGGATTCGACGGGCGATAATCGAGCGTCGGCTTGAAAACGGAGGGAATCTCCTCGTGAACGTTGTCCATCAGCGGCGCTAAGATCGGCTTGCCAAGCGCCTTAGCGTATCGGACTTCCGTGCCGCGTGAATAAGATAGGATGCTCGTTGGCGTTACCGCGAAAACAAAGATGTCGGCCCGCTTGATGCTTTCGAGAACATGCGGCCAGCGAATCTGCGCTCCCGGCATTTTGCGCTCGAACTGCACGTCATAGCCGAGCATACCCAATTGAATGACGAGCGGTTCGACGAGCGCGAGATCGCGCTGGCAGTTGCTGATAAAGGCAATCATATATGAGCTATTCCGTATCTGTCAGCCACAAGCGCGTTGTGCGATAGACTGCTTCAGGGTTATCTAAACGGTAGAGGTAGGCATCGATTTGCGGCCCATGTGCAGGCGGCAGTTGGAGACTGATCTCCCAACTCGCGCCTTGCTCAAGCTCAAAATCTCGCTCTACTTGCAGCGCTTCACCTTCGACCACCAGTCTGTAGCTGATGGGCAGTCCCTCTCGGTTTTGTACGCCAATGTCGATCCAGTTGGCATCGTCGGCTTGCGTCAGCCACAGTTGAGTGAAACCGGGACGCGCTTGTTCGTTTGCTCCATCTCGTGCTAGAGCCAGCGCGAAAAAACTCATCGCGATGGCGACTACAATGAATGCCCATTGGCTGAGGCGAAACCCCGACACCGAATCATCAGTAATGAGAGGTTGGTTGTTGCGTCGCAGCAGCGCAGCGACGAGATGGAACACGGTGATGCCGGCCAGCCAGATCGTCCACGAGATTGTTTGCAACCCCATCGGCGTGATGTGCAACACAAGCCCGCCGAAAACCGCCGCGGCGATGCTCAACGTTAGCGTGAACAAAATATTCGCGGGGAAGGCGGCCAGACGCCTCGGAGACCACGCCGCCAATATCGCGTATCCCGGCAAAGCGAACACCAGTGACAGCGTGAGCAGCGTTCGCAAAACGCCGTAATCGGTAAAAGTAGTGGCTACTGCTAACACGGTCAGCGCCAGAGCCAGCGCGTGGTTGAGCAAGCTAGGATGTTTCGTCAAGTTCACCTACCGCATAAATCTTGATACTGCCGCTGTCGAAAATGCGGCTGATGAGTTCAACATCATCGAACTTGGCCAGCGCTTCGGGGTCAATCGGTGTGAGGGGGTCGGTGGCTTGGGGTTCGCCGTTCTCAAAATACACGCCGACCAACGGTAATCCGTCACTCAAGCGCGAATCCACGACTAGATATTCGACATCGGCTTCGTCTAGCAGGTGCCGCTCACTGGGGCCGAACGTCGGTGAGAAAAAGACCGAGGCAAGATACAGATCATCCGCCAGATGGGTTATCAAGCGCTGATTACCGTAGATGCTCATCAACAGGGTGTTGATACGATCAGAACTCATACGGCTGTCTGCGGGAAGGTGTTCTCCAACCCAACGGGCCGCGAGGACTCCTTCCGGTTTGATCGAACGCGAATCCGCCGAGACAAGATAAGAGCTTGGCTGGCGCGCCCATGGGGGCCAACCGGATATGCTGCCGCCTATAAAGATGATGCTCGCCCAAATGCCGAAGCAAGCCAGCCAGATGGGTTTGGGTATGTTGAAAGCGCCGATCACCGTGACTGACACGGCCAACACAAATGCAATCGCCCAAAAGAGAAATTCCGATGAGCGATTGGCGATTTCCCACCCGGTGGACGTTAGGCGAAAAGCCTGCATGAGCGGATGCAAAACGACGATAAACGCCAGCGCGAGGGCCGCCGCACTGTTGCGATAACGCCGCCATGACTGCAAGGCGATAGATGAGAGCATGGTGATACGGCTCGCCAATGGACGCTGGCGGAAAGGCGATAGCAGAATTTGCAGAATGCCGACGGGCAGCAGCAATAGAATGCAAATTACTGCGCCAATGGCGACGTAGCGCTCCAAAATGGGTGACGATCCACCTGCTTCGTTGCGGAACAGTTCGCGCCCGCCGCCGTCTGTGATGAGACTGATAACCTCGCTTATGCCGCTGCGAAATACCGGCCCTAGATAATTATTGGTCGTCTCGCCAACCCAGAGATTCCAACCAATGACAGCCACAAGCGTCGTCAGAGTGAGCAGCGCCAACGTCAGCCAGCTTGAGCGTTCCATTTTGCGGAAGGGTGAAAATAGTGTCCACAGCGCGAGGAAGCCAATCAACACATAGCCCGTGAGGTGATGTGTCATGGCGACGACTATGATCAGCGGCGCAGCCAAAGCGAGTTTTTGCAGGAAATTGCGCTCGTAGCCATCGTCACGGCTGGCTACTACATACAGGATGGTCATGGCAAACGGTAAAGACAATGACTCGTAGGAGAACTGAGAGTCGAAGTACACGAAATTCGAGTTGGCAGTATAGAGTAGGGTTGCAACCCCGCCAATCTGTGCCGAACCGCCGATGTGTTCGTAAAACAGAAACAGCGCCAGCATAAACGCCACTCGCGCAATCGCCAGCGTAATCGTTCCGGACTCCACAACGGATAATCCGCTCAGATTTGAGAAGGCGGTGACGATAATCTCCAAGCCGGGATACTGTGGACTCACTGGCAGAATTGGATTGTCGGTGAATAAGTGGCGGGTTTCGAGGATGTTGTTGGCTGTTTGCCAGTGTAGAAACTCATCGTGAAAGGTGAAGTCAAGCGGGCTGTGCAGCACCTTGACCATATACAGCGACAGCCCAAGCAAGATGACCAAGCCGATGCGCTCTTGACGTGAGGCGCTGATCGATACTAAGCGTAGCGCCGTTGGCACGAAGATCAGCAGTAGGCTGGCCCAGAATAATGCTGACGCATACTCGTAGCCATTTCTGCTGGCTGTATTGGCAACTGCCAGCAGGGTAAAAGCTAGAGCATTACTCAAACATAGAACAGGTAAGAAGCCCCAAGTATTTTCTTTAGCGTGGAACTTTGTTACATAGATGCTGTCGACGGTGTTGGGGAGCAGTGCGTTGACTTCAGGCTCGGCCTGCAATGTTGACACCATTGATTACATCCAACTCTATTTGGCGATGACGTATAGACAATCTATACCTTTCCACTCAAATAAGGAATGTAGTTTTATGTATATATAATTTATTCACATATATTATACACAACAAGCGTCAAATTGAAAACTAGATTTTTCCCTGAGCGATGGGCGAAGGGGCTGCGACATCACTGCTGTTTTGCTCAAGCGTGATAACAACCTCTTCATAATGATCAATTGGCTCACTAAGGATGACATTAAACAACACAAAGCCGGTTTCGTCTATGTTGAAAATGCCCGCGCTGTGTCGATGCTCATCTGAGATTAACCAGAGGTGACAAGCTGCGCCCGTTTGACTAGGAGAGAAATTTGTACTGGTGAGCAGAGCAGACAGCTTATTAGGCCGCCAGAGCAAGGTCGCTACCGGGACGTTTGCTGAGTCAACGAGCAGCACGCGCCGCAGATCATGAGCGCTTACATAGCTGGCTAAATTCTGGCGCTGCTGGCGTAGAGCGTCGATCTCGTTTTGAGCTGCGGCATCAACTTTGGGCGTTTCAGCGTAAGCACGAGTTCCATTTGTAGCGCGGACTTTCGCTAACAATCTTTCATGAAGTTCTTTAGGTGGTTCTACTGGCTCAATCCGTTCATAAAAGGCTGCCGTCAAAGCAAAATATTCGACCAACTCTTCACGCAGGTCGGGACACTCCTCCAGCAGTGCCTTTACACGCCTGACTTCGTCGGAGTTAAGCGCCCCTACAGCAAATTCTGGCAGCAATTGGCGAAGTTCATCGCATCCTGAAATATCTGACTTTTGGTAACTCATTTGTGCTATCAGCTTTTTAGCTCAAAAAAGGTCGTATTTGTGGATGTTGTAGTACATAAGGGCAACTGTCGTTGACCACAACACCTGTTTGTTATCATGATTGTAACGTCTGACTGGAACATGACCGAATATTTCTCATGGCTACTTACACTCTGATTATATGCTTACTGTCCTACTACATGCGTAAAGATGATCATAATTAGAGGCAAAACAATCACCCACATAAGCTGCGGCGGCTCTTCCCTAGTATGCAACTCCCATGAAACTATTATAGCCGCGCTGCTTTTCATGAGGTTGGTGCTAATCGTACAAAAGTTTCTCCTTTTGGTTCTCTACGCAGTTCATATAATTAATGTTGCTGGTACATTAAATGTGCTTAATACATGAGTATACATTACAACAAGTCACAGCGTAGACCACGTCGACAGATTGACTGTTGATTACAATCAATTTTTCGCGTTAAGTTTGCATGGAAAAGTTTTCTAGCAATTAACGTGTCATTATCTATTCGTTATTAAAAAGCCTATTAGATCAAAATTGGTATTTAACTTTTATTTGCGATCAGATGTTGCCATTAGCCACAAACCACGCAGCGATTGTAGACCGTTGCGAATCCTGCTCTTCACCGTACCCAGTGGTTCACCTAGTTGTGTCGCTACTTCTTGATGAGACATACCCATAAAGAAGGCGAGTTCAATCGCTTGAATTTGCTCCTCCGGGAGCTGTGCGATCAACGATTTCAAGAGCGTCGCATTATCCCATTCCGCACTTTGTGTCGGGTTCGGCTGAATGATGCGGAGCATTGATTCCTCAAATGCCTCTCTCGGATCGGTGAAGTGGCGGTGTTCCCGACGCAAAATATCAATCGCCGTAAAACGGCTGATGGTCAAAATCCACGTCTTGAGATTGCCCTGCTGGTTATCCCAACGTTGAGCGCTGTCCCAAACCTTGAGAAACGTATCCTGCGTAGCTTCTTCGGCTAGGGCATTGTTTTTCAAGATGTACAACGCAACACCGAAAACGTGAGCGCCGTACTGCGTATAAAGTTCTGACAACGCCTCTTCATCTCGTTCGATGATCCGCGTTATAAGTTGGTTTTCAGAAGTTGCTGGATTACTCATCAAAGTTTCCTGATAGACAGTTTCTATCCTTGAAGATCATCTATATCAAAATCCTATAGCAGGATTCAAAGTGTTTAATGCTATGGGAAGGGTCTAGCTGCTTCAAGGAGCGCCGGACTGTAGCGAATGAAACCGGTGGTGTCAGTGTTGATGAGTTTCACACAGTATTAGATCGCACCAAGTGTCTAACATCTGTTATGATTCTTGTTCATCAGTCGGTAATCAATCCATTAGATCGTGTTTAAGCGCATATCGTAGATGGACTGATTCAGCATAACACACTAACGTTATTAAGATAAGATGTCGGATGTGTGGATTTAGAGAAATTTAGTGATTATTTATCGTGCAGTTTGATTAAGTGTAACCTGTGGCTCAACTTCTTTACGCACCTCACGCCTGCCGCTTTTAATTACCAAGCTATAATACACAAAGCCAGCACGAACGCTTTAGCCAATTTGTACTGTCAAAGCTAATGAACAAGGTCAGGGGTACAAATTTCCCCTAATCCAACGATTTCCCCACGCACTCATGAAAACGGTTACATGACTATGGTCAGACTGAAAATATCATGGTATGCGAGTTCAGCGTACCGAGACTGTGAGTTCATTAAGTAGTCGATGAGAATTTTCGCTTGAACCTTCGTGCCAGTCTGTGTGAGAAATACCCCGCCAATTGATATCGGTGTGACAAACCGAGCCGCTGCGTCAAGTAATCGAGCAAAAGTAAGTTCTCAGCGGGGGCGGTGCTGTGCAAACGCAGTCGATAATATTCCTGAAGGTAGAAGCGCAGTCCTCGCACTTCATGGGTTTGGTGTCTAATTTGTTGATCGCGGAGTTCTGCTTGTGAAATTGGCAGCGTGTTGAGGCGTTGCAGAACATCATCGAGCACGGATAACTCGAAAACTGCGCGAAGGGTTTGCAAGGCTTCGCTGACCGCCAGCGTGAAATTACGTTTGTTCGCCGCCTCGATCACGCGCCCCCAATCAATGTCTGGCGTGGTCTCGATGATCTTGTAGGCATCCGCCAGCCAACGAATGGTGAAAGCCGGATTATGACGGGCGCTGTTGACACAAACCCGCAGCAGTTCGTCGGCGGGGTTGAGCATCGTCGTTTGCACGTTGTTCAGGCTGAACGGCACACGCGCCGCCCAGAAATCTTGATCGCCGGTCAGGTTGCAGGAGTCAGCCAACACATGCCAATGCAGCATCGCGCAGCGCCCCGACGACTGATGCTCCAACTGCATCGCCGCCGCTGTTGCGACAGAGGGCGAGCGGCGCTGGTTGAATGTCCAGCCGAGTGTTCGTAAGACTGCTAACGCCTGTTCGCGCTGTAGGGTTGGTACGAGTACATCAACTGTCGTGTGGCGAACCCCACGATCAGCGTAATAGCGTTCTGCTAATGGCGCACTTTCGAGCAGCAGCGTTGATACATGCGCTGCTTCTAACGCTGTTACCATGTCAACGGTTTGTGAAAGCGCCAACTGCGTATCAACCCAATGGTGGCGGTAGATACCTTTCAAGCGCTCAAGTTCGGGGTCGTCGATGTGGTGCTGAGACAAATTGCGAAAAATGAGCGACAGTAGATCATTGGCCCAAGCATCGAGCGTTAGAAGGTTTATTTGCGAGCGAAGGCTGTGCCACGCCGTTCGCGTTTGCGGCTCATCGAGAAGGGCGGCTTTCAGCATCAGGATTTGCAGCTCAGTAAGCTGCACGGTGCTGTTTTGAGAAAGGTTCATTCGTGGCTGCTCTTGGTGACAGGGAGTAGGCAGGCGCAAGTCGAGCGTGGTAATATCCACTCGTACTGGCTCAGTCGCAGGGCACAGTTTACCACACCCTTATGTACCCCTAGTCTAAATAAACGAGCGCCACAAATTGAAATGGACTCTTGCGCCGAGCATCAAGCCGATGGCCCGCAAACAGGGCTGGAATTATCAGACGCATCAACCGGAAGCAAACCTACGTTTTCAGGTTTCTAAGACTTCTTTGGCAGGTTTTAGGGACTTCATCGCCAACGCGCCGGAATGGATGCATCTCCGCGATACAGATCATACGCAGGGCAAACGCCCGCCTGCTGCGAAGCCGTTCGGAAGATTGTATTCGGTATCGGAATATGACATCCCGGAGTCGTTCTCGTGCGAGATTCCCGGTGCATTAGTGATCGGGCGTGAGGGTCTGATTAGCAATGAACACGGCGAAGTTTTGGCCGATTCTTTCAAGACGCATGGCGAGATTGGCGCACGTATCGCGCTGACACGCGCTCAACCGGATTTAGAGAACATACCGTCAGCGTTAAAAGGCCGCTATATTTCGCTGCGCGCTTTCGCAACCGACAACTACTGCCATTGGCTGCTGGACACTATGCCGCGTTTGGGGATGCTCGGCCTATGTTTGGACGATGAAGTGAAATTCATTTTGCCATCGCCATTGAAGTCGTTTCATATCGACTCGCTGCGGGCATTCGGGCTTACGGACAGCCAATGGGTGAATGTCGAGAGCAACGTTACGGCTGTCGAGCAGTTGACGTTTCTCGTCTCCACACCAAAGCCAAACCGTCCACACCCAGCGCATTTGTTAGCGATGACCGAACGCATCAAGCACAACATACTCGGTGATGAACGCCCAACGCCCAAGCGCCGCATTTACGTGGCGCGAGCGAATACCACACGCCTCATCCTGAATCGTGACGAACTGCTGCCCGTTTTAGACGAGTTCGGATTCGAGGTGGTCTACTGTGAACGGCTAACTTTCGAGGAGCAAGTGCGCTTGTTTGCCGAAACGCAGGTGATTCTCGGCGCGCACGGAGCGGGGATGTGCAATCACATTTTTTGCCCGCCGGAAAGCGCCGTTGTCGAGCTTTATCATCCGCTGTTCTGGCAGGATAACGTGCATCGCTATTCCGTGTTTTATCGCCAACCGCATTGGCATTTGTTCGGTGTGCCTGTGGACGCTGGCGGGATATACAACATGGTTATTGACCCTGAAAAACTGCGAGACTTGTTAGCGCTGATTTGCGCCTCATAGCCGTTTCTCAGAGAGTGAGCGGCGAACGGTATCCTCATCCAGCGCAGGGTATTGGAGCGGCATTTGTGCCAGTGACGTTCCGCATAGAGCATCGAGTCGTGTGAGAACTTGATGCGTGGTGTGCGTCCACGTCCAGTTTGTGCCGATTTTCAGCGCGCCGCGCAGTCCTTTTTCGAATACGGTTTCAGGTTCACGAGCGGCCTGCTGCATTAGCGCGGTCAGGTGTTCGCCACTTGGCTCAAGTACAGTCGCATCGTCGGGTAATTCGAGGCCGTAGAGCGTGCTGCCGATCACGCGAGTTTCAGACGCGATGCGCCAGCTAATTTCCTCGTCGCAAAAGTCATCGGTTGCTCCGCCACCAGTGACGATCACAGGCAGCCCGCAAGCCAGCGATTCGAGTGTGGGCAGCGAAAAACCCTCGCCGCGATAGGGCGAGACAAACACGTCACATGCTCGATACAGCACGCCGAGTTCGGCATCGGTGAGCGATTGATCGAGGTAGATGATTTCCGGCGAGTTGGGTTGGGACTGCCACTGCTGAACCAACTGCGCGGATGTTTGCCCTTTATACAGCGAACCGCCTGCGTCTTTAATCACAAGGCAAACGTCATCGGCGGCGGTGAAG
>JACMMD010001171.1 GCA_014379235.1 Anaerolineae bacterium | reverse complement strand
TCGAGGTAAAAGCGGCACAGTTTCTAGTTCGACGGCCAACTCACCGGGCGCTAGCCGATAAAATTGGCACTCGAACCCAATCACTTCCCCTGTTTTGTTCTTAATAAGATGGAGATCGCCGTGAGCAGCCTCATCAATCGGGGAAAGGTAGGCCATATGCTCCGGGCTATCGACCCATACGATCAGGGTGTTCGCGCTAGGGTCGAAGCGGATTCTTATCTTTTCCATACGACATCGCCTTTCTTCATAAAAACATTCGGCGGATACTCCCACTTTTGAGTGGGAGAGGAAGCCGAAACTCCTTTCCGTCTAACCTCAGATGCGGTAAAATACAGGTATGGGTTAAGGCACGAAGCGCTGCGGCGCGGATGACGGTTCACAGCCCCGGTGCACCTTACCAACTTAGACACGGGTTGCAGCAGGAAGTCTGCTGCGTAAAAGTCTGAACGAGTGTTCAAGCAGCGCCTTTGCAGTACCGCGAACGTCAACACGCGGATCGTCTTGGTGTGAGCGAGTGGCTCAAGCGGGTTCGCCCCGCCACTCGCAGAACGGGTCAGGGACAAGCTCCCGCCTTTAGATGGGGGTGGTTGACAACAGTGTACGCGAAAACTAAGCGGCATCTCTATATCGAAGAGAAAAGCATCGTCAGAGTCGCTCAATTTAAGCCCCCGTTTCGCCGCTGCGCCCGGCCCGAAGCTGCACGAGGGTCAGCGTGAACAGCACCAGCGCCAACACCAGCGATGCCGCCGCCGCCATGCCGAACTGTTGATTTTGGAACGCGGCGCGGTAGATATATTGCACGATGTACATGGTGGCTGTTCCCGGGCCGCCGCCCGTCAGCACGTAAACCTGATCGAACACCTGCACTGCTCGAATCAGCGACAGCACCAATACGACCAGCATCGTCGGCATCAAAAGCGGCAGCGTGATAAAGCGAAAGCTGCTCCAACCATTCGCACCATCCATCGAGCCTGCTTCGTACAACTCGCCGGGAATCGACTGCAAACCCGCCAGCAGAATCAGCGTATAGAAACCCATATGCGCCCACACGCTGACGATGATGACCCACACCGTCGCGGAGTTCGCTTGCAGCAGCCACGGTGTTTTCTCGCCGCCGAGCGCGATCACAATCGCGTTGAGCAGTCCGTTATCTTGCTGCAGCAGCCATTTCCAGATGATGGCCACCACCACAGGCGACAGCAGTACCGGATAGAAAAACACACTCCGAAAGAATGCGCGCCCGCGAATCTGACGATTGAGCGCCAGTGCGGTTATCAGCGACAGCAGGACGATAGTGGATACTTCAGCGACCACGTAAACGGCGGTGTTGCGGGCAGCACGCCAGAAGAAGTCTTCTTCGCAGGTGAGATAATCGCTGTAGTCTTCGCAGTACAGCAAATCCTGAAAGTTGGCTGTGCCGACGAAGGGGCGGTTCTCCGGCAAAATCGACGTACCAGAGGTGAAGCCGTAGTAAAAGTTCAGCAGCATCGGCAGCAGAATGAAGATGCTGAAAATCAGCATGTTCGGCAGCAAGAAGAAGTAGGCCATGCGCCGCGCACCGATGAGGTTTTGCAGCGGCGTGAGTACCACTTCCGCGATGCTCAATACGCCGGATAACGCGCTAATTAGCGCGTCGCCAATCAGCGTAAACGGGCTGCGGCTGGAGCGGGATGCAGGTGGGGCGGCCATGATCGCCTCCGAATGGTGTAATCGGTGGTAGGGGCACGATATATCGTGCCCCTACTGGTTGGTTATGTTACGCTGCGGCCTGAGTGGCTAACGCCTCGTCAACCGTTTCCTGAATCTGTTCAATCGCCTGATCGAGCGTGATTTCGCCCGCCGCGACTTGGCTCAGACGGTCACGGGTTTCGTTGCCCATGATGGTGGTGATAGCCGAGTTACGGAACTGAAGCGCGTAGGCTTCGTCGCTCAACTTGGCGATTTCGCTGACGAACACGCTCAACTGTTCGTTGCTGCTCGGATACTCGACACCGCTTTCAATCAGCCCGACGTGACCGGGTAAGAACAGCGAACGCGCTGAGAAATCGCGCAGTACGTCTTCGCTGGCGATGTATTCAATCACACGGGCGACTGCTTCGGGGTGCTGCGTGCTGGCCAGCGCCACAATCGTCGCGCCGCCGGGGATGCCGGTGCTGCCGCCTTCGCCTGTCGGGTTGGGCACGACTTCCCAATCGAAGGTATCACCGATCAGGTTAGCGAACTGCCCGACCTGCCAACTGCCAGACATGTACATCACCAACTGGCCGTTGACGAAGTATTCGTTGGCGGCGACATAGCCACTGCCACCGCCTGCCCAAACTTCCAACGGCATGAGGCCGTCCGCATTCCAGCCGAGGATCATTTCGGCGGTCTGGCGGAAGCCGGGAGTATCGACGCTGATCGAGCCATCTTCGTTGTAGTACAGCGCGCCGTTGCTTAACGAAGGGCCCCAGAAGCGATGGCCACTGCGGTCAATGGCGATGGCATAAGGTGTACCAGTGGCTTCCGCGACTTGTGCGACTGCCTCTGTCCACTCTGCCCATGTGACCGCATCGCTTTCATCGCTCGGTACGGGGATGCCAGCCTGCTCGAAAAGGGTACGATTGATGAACGGGCCTGTCACGGTGAACTGTGACGGGAAGCCGTACAGGCCGTCGTCTTCACTGCCGGGGACGCGCAGAGAAGCCAGAACCGCCGCCGGGAAGCTGGCCTCGAATGTATCAACATCGGCCAACAGCGGGCGCAGATCAAGATAGTGGCCAGCGAACTGACCGACAGCCGTGATACGGGCGAGGTCGGGGCCTGCGCCTGTTTCGACCTGCGCTTGCAAGATATTGTGCAGATCAGCGAAAGCGACGGTATCCATCACCACAGTGATGTCTGGATTGTCGGCTTCGAACTGGTCGAGGATGTCGCGCATGACTTCGCCCTCAACGCCGTCCTCGTACCATAGGAAGCGCAGTTCAACGGGTTCTTGGGCCAGAACTGTACTAAACACGGACAGGGTGAACAGTAGGACGATGAACAAACTTAAACGGTGCTTCATACAAAACGCTCCTCTTTTATTAAGCTATCAGCTTTTAGTCACCAACGGCGCTATCAGCCAACTACGAACACCATATATTAAAGTCAGTCGGTTATCAGCCGCTTAAGAACTGGTAACAAACTGGTGCCAACTATAAACGCAGCACAGGTATTTCTAACATATCCGCTAACGCCCGTAAAGGCAGAGTGTAATCGCCATAGGTTAAAGACAGATGA
The DNA here is from genome assembly GCA_014379235.1 of Anaerolineae bacterium. Classification (GTDB taxonomy): domain Bacteria; phylum Chloroflexota; class Anaerolineae; order Aggregatilineales; family Phototrophicaceae; genus JACMMD01. Next base: position 2,650 of record JACMMD010001171.1, on the reverse strand, counting down.
TGTTCCAAACCTTCGGATAGGATCGTATCCAGCACATCGGCGGCAGGGCGATCAAAACGCAGAACGCCGGACGTGCCGCTAAAACTGAGTGATTCGCTGCGCTGCATCTCGCCACTTCCGATCACCAAGCGCAGTTCGCCAGTAGCTTCGCTCAGGCGCGCAATCGTGACCCGCCCCGGCTTCAACGGAAATTCGAGCAGCAGCGGCAGTTTCCGGTTGGAGTGCAGCGCGCCGCGAGGCTGGAAATCAGGGTCAGCCATCGCCAGCGGCGCTTGCCCGCAGTGCCAAAGTACCGCTGTGTCGCTGGTTGCATCGACGGAAACGAGGTCAGCGCCGAACGCGGGTTCGCCGCTCAACCACTGCAAAATCAACTGCGTGATTGTGCCGTTGACATCGGCTTCGCAGCTAGACGGCGTATGCGAATCGCTCAACAGGGACAGCGCGCCGCAGGCCGCACAGCCCATCTCGGTGAAGAACTCCGGCCAGCAGCGAACCGCCAATCCGCTCAACCGTTCGCGCTGCGTGATACAGCGTAGGGCCTCGTAAGCGCTTAACGTGCCATGTGTGGCGGCGGCATCGAGTTCAGCTATTCCGGCGACCCGTGCGCTGACGGCTTGTAACTGATTGGCCGTGGCTTCCGCGCTGACCGAACGCATGGCATCGAACACCTGCGCCAATTCGATTTGATGGATTTCCACGCCAATCCGGGCCAGCGCGTATTCGTTCACAATACACGTCTCGAAACCGTCGGGGTGCTGTCCGACGCGCCCGATTCGAGCATCACGCAGTAAGCGGCGGGCACGTCCGGCCTGCGCCAGCGATTGCGCTTTGTGCAGCGCGGCATGGTCATCGGGCGCAGCGTAAGCGTAATAGTAGCGAAGTCCGGCGCGTTTCAGCGCATGAGCGGCAAGGTTGACGCCGCACAATGAGTTCAAGCGCAGCCGCCCGCCAGAACGTTCTTCGGGGACAGCCCACAGCAGCAGCGGAGCATCAACCCCCTGCGCGATTCGCATGACCATCGTGCTGTCGGCAAAGGTCGCTTGCAAGATCACCAGCAGGTCGAGCGGCGTATGCGCGAGATTATCTGCCGCTTCGCCCGACGCGCTCAAGTCAGTGACGAGCGTATCCCGCCCGATAACCTCGCCTATCGTTTGCAGATGTTGGCGCGCACTCTGGGCGATTTCCGCCGCCAGCACCATATCGAACGTGGTGCGGGCGATGGCGATGAAACCGATTCGCAGCGCAGGTAATGTCGTTGTGGTCAATTCCACACCTCGTCACTGCGGTGAGCCACCGTTTTGCGCGGGAGAACGTCGCTGTTTTGATAGAAGAAAGCGTTGAGCGCCAGTGCCGCAGCGCCAATAATGCCGGGACGTTTGCTAAAACTGGTCGTCTTGAGGCGCACCCGTTCGCCCAAATCTGCGAAAGCCCGTTCGCGCATGGTGGCTTCGACGGTGGGCAGCAGTAAATCCGCGCCCTGCTCGAAGATGCCGCCGAACACGATTAGCTCAGGGTTAAGCGTGTTCACCAGATTAGCCAGCGCGATACCCATATAGCGCGCCCGTTCGCGCAGCATATCTAGCGTGGATTCATCACCGTTGCGGGCGGCATCGAAAACCGTGTCGAGCGTTTCGGCGCGGCGCAAATGTTGGGCGAGTTTGCCACGCGGGTTCTTGGTGGCGATTTCATGTGCCAGTCGCACGATGACGGGTTCGGAGAACAGCGTTTCGAGGCAGCCCGTATTGCCACAGCGACAATGTTCGCCGCCGTTCGGAATGATGGTTGTGTGCCCGATTTCGCCCGCGCCTGCACCCGCTCCGCGATAAAGCTGTCCGCCGACCACAAAGCCCGCCGCCAAACCGATCCGCGCATACACGAATGCCAGCACATAAACATCCTGCTCCGGCCCGAACATGGCTTCACCGAGCGCCATCGCCCGCACGTTGTTATCGACGGTCACGGGTAGGCCGAGGCGTTGGCTTAACCAGTCGCGGATAGGCACGTCTCGCCAACCGAGAGTCGGGGCGATGACGTTCACACCCTCGTAAGGATCAACCAGACCGGACGCGCCTACGCCGATGCCGACGATATGCGCCGGATTGACACCGCTGGTTTCTATCGCTTCTTGAACCAGATCGACCATGCGCGGCAAGACCTTTTCAGGCGGTTGTCCGACTTCAAAATCCAGCGACAGTTCGATTACGGGATGGGCGCGCAAATCGGTGACAGTGACATAAACCGCGCCGATGCCAATGTGAACGCCGATGGCATAACGCGCTTCAGGCACTAGCTGGAGTCCGGTGCGGGGACGGCCCGCGCCCTGCGACGGTTCGCGTTTTTCCGCGCCGATCTCGATGACGATGCCTTCTGCCAAGAGTTCGCTGATTAAATTGGTGATGGTGGTGGTGGAGAGTCCGGTAAGCTGTGCGAGATGGACGCGGGAGATGCTTTCACGGCGCAGCAGGGTGAGCAGAATCGCACGGAGATTATGCGATTTGATGGTGCTGCTGCTGCTGCCTAACAGCGTCCGGCGATTATTCATGCGTATCTCAGTAAGATGGATTAATTACGCAAGCTGAAGAATTAATCTTCTGCATTATAGTTAATTTTGCAAAGCGGCGCAAACATCACGATACCAGAATGATTTAAC
>JACMMD010001170.1 GCA_014379235.1 Anaerolineae bacterium | reverse complement strand
TAAAGCCATCATCGCGCAGGGGCGCAAAAACCTCGACTATGTGACGTGGGGCGGCGGCTTGCCGCTCGAAATGCTGCTGGCGGCGGATGCGGTTCGCAAGATGATTTTCTGCTTTTCGAGCCTCGATATTTTCGGACTATCGCCGTTATTCCGTAAAGCGCTGGAAGAACAAAGCGTCGAGGTCGAGGAGTGGACGGCGCTGGCTATGATTCAGGGCTTCCACGCGGCGGAACAACTGCTGCCGTCGATGCCCTTTCAACTGCCAATCGGCTCGGAAATGGTCGAGCGCAGTGGTTTCGCGCCGATCTATCCCGACCCCGTGAACGGCCAGATGGTCGGCGCGGCGCGTCCGCTGCTGCTGGACGTTTTTCTGCTCCATGCCCAACGCGCCGATGAAGCCGGTAACGTCGAGATTCAAGGGGCGCGTGGGTTGGATAAGAGCGCCATCGGTGCGGCGCGCAAAGTATTGGTCACGGTTGAGGAGATCGTGCCACGCGGCACGTTCCAGCGAGACCGGCGCGGTTTGGTGATCGGTCATACGTTCATCAGCGCGATTGCTCATGCGCCGCGTGGGGCCTATCCGGCGTCGTGCATCCCCTACTACATCGCTGATTATCGGGCTTTGCTGGAGGCCACATCACAAACGCCCGTCAACATTCAGCCGCCAAACGCAGAACGTTACGCGCTGGTGGAGTCTGCGGCCAAAATTCCGGCGGAGAAAGTCACAGGCGCGGCACTGCTCAAGCACCGCCAGATTGCCGACTTAGACGCGCCACCAACGATTGACGAGCAGATGGTCGTCAGCCTTGCGCGGCACTTCGATAACGAAAGCGTGTGCGCGGCGGGCGCTGTATCGCCGTTGGCCATCGTGTCTTACATGCTGGCCAAACGTCTACACGCGCCGAACCTCGTCACCATGATGATTAGCAGCGGCCTCGTAGACCCATCGACGCGCCCGATGCTGCTGCTGCTGGCCGAATCAGTCGATTTTGAAACGGCGGCCTTTCACTGCGGCGGCGATGATGTCTATCACTGGTACTACCAGCGCGGCATGACCACGCACGAGGTCGTCAGCGCGGCGCAGCTAGACCGCTTCGGGCGGGCGAACAACGTTCTGCTGACTACGCCGAGTGGCAAGAAAGTTCGGCTTCCCGGTCAGGGCGGCATGGCCGATGTGGCCAATATGCACCAGAATTTCCTGATGTATATCACGCGCCATTCACCGCTGACACTAGTTCACGAAGTGGATATTGTGAGCGCGGGGCGTGGCCTTGTCACCGACGACGAACGGGCAGCGGTTGGTTTGCGTCCCGGTTATACGCGACTGGTGACGAACTTGGGTATCTTCGAGATGAACAAAACCACGCGGCTGCTGGAACTGGTGTCTACGCATCCCGGCGTTACACTTGATGAAGTGCGGGCGCAAACGGGCTTTGAGATCATCCTCGCGCAAAACTATGCCGTCAGCGAAGCGCCAACGCCAGAAGAACTGCGAACGCTGCGTACCGAGATCGACCCGTTGGGCATCCGGCGGCTGGAATTTATACCGAGCAAAGAGCGCACGGCCTTGATTGAAGAATTACTCGACAGTGAAGAAGCGGCGATTAGGGAGCTTTCACGATGAAACTGGGACTGGGACTTTACCGGGCGATGTTGACGCCGGATAACTTTCGTTTTGCGCGGCAGGCCGGCGCGACGCACATCGTCGCCCATCTGACCGACTACTTTAAGACGACGGATACGCTGTCGACGGGCGGTGGTCACGAGCCTTGGGGTGTGTCGGACAATCGTGGCAAGGTGTGGGAGTACGAAGAACTGCGCGACCTCAAAGCCGCCGCCAATGCCGAAGGTTTGGAAATAGCGGCGTTGGAGAACTTCGATCCCTCTCACTGGTACGATGTACTGCTGGACGGCCCTGATAAACAGCCGCAGCTTGAACGTCTCAAGACGACCATTCGCAACATTGGCAAGGCCGGTATTCCAGTCATGGGCTACAACTTCTCGATTGCGGGCGTGTGGGGGCGCACCGATAAAGTCACGGCGCGGGGTGGCGCTCCGGCGGTGGGTTATGTCGAAAAGTATGCGCCGCCTGTCGATATGCCCATCCCCAACGGCACGGTCTGGAACATGATCTATGACCCCGACGCGCCGCCGGGAAACGTTCCGCCTGTCAGCCGTGAGGAGATGTGGGAACGCCTGCGCGACTTTTTGACCGTGATGCTGCCCGTCGCGGAAGAGGCTGGAGTCAAGCTGGCGATGCACCCCGACGACCCGCCGTTACCCAGTTTGCGCGGAGCGGGGCGGCTGGTGTACCAGCACGATCATTAT
>JACMMD010001169.1 GCA_014379235.1 Anaerolineae bacterium | reverse complement strand
GCCGAACATCAAAATGGCGCGTTATCAAGTGATGAGCGGTACGCGTCTGATCATCTCGGACTCAGCGCTGGCCGATTTCGAGATGGATCAATTGGCTTTTGCGATGAGCGCGAAGGACATCGGTGCGGCGCTGTCGGAATTGGAAATATTGGTCGTGCCACGAGCGATGCTGATGGCGGTGGAGTTCGTGCCGCCGGAAGTGCCTGTCGCTGTGGCGGCCAAAGAGGGTCAATCGACGGCGGGGTTAGCGGCGGCTGCTAAGGCGAAGTCCGACGGCCCGCAGGTCGAAAAGCCGGGAATATTCACCCGTATCATTGACGGCATTGTGATGGGCTTCCGGCGCATCATTGGCGGGATTGCCTTTGGGCTGGCGGCAGTCGCACGGATGCTCAACCGTCTGATCGATGGGTTTTTCCCGCCGCCGGAAACGGGCAAACGTTCGCGGCTGACCGGCCCATTTCTAGCGGGCGCGGCGCTGCTTGTGCCGCTGGTGGTGGTTGGGCTGGTGCTGTTCATGTGGCTGACAGGCACAGACACAAGCGAACTTGAAGAATGCGTGGGCGAAGCCATACAAACGGCGGAACTGGCACGCGGCGTGAGTTCCAGCGACGTGGTGGGCGTACTGGCAGCATGGAACGCCGTGTTGGCCAAAGTGAATGACTGCGAACAACTGCGCGCCAACGACCCGACCCTCGCCGCGCTCGAACGCGAAGGACAGAGCATCATCGACCAATTGACCTATTCAGCGCCGCGAGACACGTCCGATCAGCGCGTTCACCAACGCCACGCTGACACAGGTTGTGCTCAAGGGTCTGGATATGTATGTGCTGGATGATCGTAACGATCTCGTTTATCGAATCACCCTCACCGATGACGGCCTTAACATGGTGCCGAACTCACGGCAGGTCATCCCGACGATGCGGCGCGGTGGCGCGGTCAACGAGTACGTTATGGGCGACCTCATCGACATTGCGTGGGCGACGGATGGTTCGGGCCTCAGTCAGGGCAATGTGCTGGTGGCGCTGGATGCTGAAGGCGTACTGGTAGAGTATTCACCGACGTTTCTGGCGCGTGGCGCACAGCGGCTGCTCGGCACGGAAAACTGGGTGAGTCCGATTGCGATGACCTTCTGGGAAGGGCGCTTGTACGTGCTTGACCCCGGCGCGGGTGGGCGCGGGCAAATCTGGCGTTATGAGCCGTCCGGCGGTTCATACTCCGCCGCGCCTGTGGAATACTTCACGGGGCAAACACGCCCCAACATCACCAACGCGGTGGACTTCGGCATTGATGATCGCGGCGATGTGTATCTTTTGCTGTCGAACGGCGTAGTCGCCAAGTATCGCGGCGGTGAGCCGTTGAACTTCGGCTATACAGCCTTCCCCGATGGGCAGGTGTTCGACAGCGCGCAGGCTATGTTCCTGAACAACGACCCAGTTGCGCCGGGGATTTACATGGTCAGCCGCGATACGCGCACGATCTTTGAAACGTCGCTGGCAGGCACGTTCTTCAACAGCTACCGCGCCTACGATGAAGACCTGTTCGCCTCGCTGACGGGCGTGGTCGCGGATACGGGTCAAGGCGTAATCTACGCGCTGTCGGGCAATTCGGTGCTGGCATTCGCACGAACACAGTAAAGCAGTGCTGAGTTCTGAGTTCAATCAAGTACGGAGTACAGAGTGTTAAGGACAACACTGCGCCGAAACTGGTATCTGATTGCTGCTGCGATAGCGCTGCTGCTGGCGGCGTTTTACTACTGGTATGGAAGCCGCCTGAACCCCGCCGTTTATAGGGGCGTTGTCCTCTATCCACTGCTGATGTTTGTTGAAAGCACCTCGTGGCTGCTTCTTATCATTGTAACTATTGCCTTCGTTGGATTAGCAGTTAAAACATTTTCGCTGACTGAAAAGAAGCTCATAGCGTTCATCTTTGGTTTCGCGTCACCGATATTTTTAGCAATATTGGCGACCTTATCTTTGAGCGCATTGAACCCGCTCTTCGGTTTTGGTGTCTGGACTGCTTGTGTCCTTCCCTGTGTTGTATATATTGTTATCATTGTTCTGCTTGCTGGCGATAGGCGAACGAATGTTGTTCTACAGCATTTCGCCGCCGTTGGAATGGCACTTTTCGCCACTATGTTCGCGCTGTTTTCATCACCGCTAGCAAGGTCATCCTCTCCACTGAGGACGAAGAGATCTTCGCCGAAATCCGCAAAGGCTACCACCGGCGCCTCGTCCCCATCGACATCATGGAATGTGACCTCGTCGATGACATGGTCCACGTCCGCTGGCAGATCCGCCGCATCCGCGGTATCGAGGACTCCATCTACGAAATCGAGGTCAACCGCCCCGACCTCGCCAAAGGCTTCGATTACGCCGGCAACACAATTCGCACCGCCCTCGGCCATATCCACGCCGCTGACAACTCCAACGCCCTCGCCCTCGCCAATCGCCAGATTGCCCGCCTCAGCCGTGAACTCGACCGTTTGTTCAGTACTCTCAGCAAGTATGATCGTTTTTATAAAATAGGGGAGAGTCATAGATAGTTCAACTGAGTGTGATTGACAGCCAGCATGCTTGTTGAAGCGATTCATAGTAGGAGATCGAAGGAATT
>JACMMD010001168.1 GCA_014379235.1 Anaerolineae bacterium | reverse complement strand
GTGTCACCAGCCGCTTCTTAGCCGAACATCCGCCGGAGAAGCGCATCATTCAATTCTGAGAGAAGGTTCGAGGAACGAGGCGCGAGGTTCGAGTAATGCAATGTCGAATGTTGGTGTAGGGGCAGGTCTGAGACCTGCCCTAAAAATGCATACGTTCCAAAATCTAGAACCTAGAAGCTAGAAGCTAGGGACTAGAGACTAAAAACTGATAACTGTCCACTGAAAACTAGGAGACCGATCATGCCTGAACCGCCAGCTTGGCGTTACCAGAAAGTTCTCAAGCCGCTCATCGACATCCCGTCGCCACATCGTATTTTCAAGGGGCGAGTGCTGACCTGCGTCGGTGAAAGCGTCAGTGATGCCGTCATCGAAAACGGCTATGTCGAAATCGAAGGCGGCAAAATCAAGAGCGTTGGCAAAGCGGACGCGCTGCCCGCCAGTACCAACGCCGAAATCATCGACTGTTCCGGCAAAACGATCATGCCGGGCCTCATCAACTCGCACGCGCATCTTGCATGGGATGGTATCCACGACCTCGCCCGACAGTCGATGGACGACTCGCCGGAGATCAGCGCCTTCAAGAGTGCCGCAAACATGCTCAAATCGCTGCGGGCTGGCGTGACCCTCGTGCGCGATCTCGGCATGAACAAGTCGAACATCTTCACCAAGCAGGCCGTCGAGCAGGGCATCTTCCCCGGCCCGCGTCTGCTCATCACAGGCGAGTCCATCGTGCAAACGGGCGGGCATACGTATTGGTGCTGCCGCGAAGCCAGCGGCCCCGACGAGATGCGCCGTGCCGTGCGCGATCAGGTTCGCAACGGCGCAGACCTCATCAAGATCATGGCCTGCCACGACACGCTCGAATTCACCGACGCCGAACTCGAAGCGGTGATTGATGAGTCGCACCGCAACGGCCTGCCTATCACCGCTCACGCGACGTATAACGACTGCATTTACCGCGTGGCGCAGTTCGGCGTAGACTGCGTGGAACACGGCGGCTCGATGACTGACGAAACCATTCAACTGCTGCTGGATAAGGGCATCCCCATCGTGACGACCTTCGCACCGCTGGTCATGCAAGCGCAGCCCGAAATCGCCCGCCAGTACAACGTCCCTGAATGGAAGATTGAAGAACGCCAGAAAGCCGTCGCTAACCCGTCCCGTTACGCGGGTTTGAAAAAGGCCGCCGAAGCAGGCGTTCCGATAGCGTTCGGCACGGACGCGGGCAGTCCGGTTGTCGGACATGAAGTCGTCGCTCCCGAACTCAAGTTCATGGTGAAGGTCGGCGTCGTCAGCGATAACTATGCAGCGCTCCGCAGCGCTACGATTGTGGCTGCCAAGATCAGCAAGCTCGATGCCAAACTCGGCACGTTGGAAGCGGGCAAAGAAGCCGATTTGATCGTGGTCAACGGCGACCCCGTGGCCGATCTTGACGCGCTTGAACACGTCGAAATGACCTTCATCGGCGGGCGCAAGATGGTGATGTAGGCAAACAAATTTGCATGGGTAGGGGCGACGCATGCGTCGCCCGCTTGAAGAAAAATTAGGATGTATTGTTCTTGATTGTTCAGGGCCATCGCGCTCGGCTAACGCTTCCCGGCATCAATTCGCAGGTGGCGCTGTTCATGCTGCACAGCGCTATTTTCTCTATCGGGCTGATGGGCATCCCCGACGTGCTGCTGAACTTCTATTTCATCAGTCTCGGCTATGACACCGAAAGCATTGGCCTGCTGCAATCCGTTCCGCGTATCGGCGGCTTGCTCACCGGCCTGCCTGTCGGTCTGCTGGCGCATCGCCTTGGCGGACGGCGGATCATTCTGGTTTCGGCCATCGGCGCGGCACTCACGTTCTTTACGCTGGTGATGTGGCCCTCGCTGGAGATGCTTGGCATCAGCCGCTTCTTGTTCGGTTTCTTCTATGGCGCGGGGCAAATCGCCAGCGGGCCGTTCATGGGTGCGCTAACAGAACGCCGCCATCACACGCATCTGTTCGCCTATCACAACACCGTTAGCATGGGAGCGTCGGCATTGGGCAGTTTCATCGGCGGCTACTTGCCAGCGATGATCGCTGTATGGTTCGCGCCTATGATTATTGCGGATGGTGTCTCACCCGCAGAAACGCCGTTCGTTTATGGCGGGGCGTTGGTCATCTCCGGCGTGATCGTCCTCGTCAGCATTTGGCCGCTGCTGCGCCTGCACGAACGTCACACCGACGAGAGCGAAAGCCGTCACGCCGATGAAGCGCCGCCGCGAACCCGTAACGCGCCGTGGCCGCTGCTGATCTGGTTCGGTGTCCCGCTGCTGATCTTCGGCTTCTCCGGCGGGCTAACGTTCCCGTTCTACAACCTGTTTTTCAGGACTGTTTTCGACCAACCCGATGCAGCCGTGGGTACAATCTTGAGCATCGGCTGGCTAGGAATGGCGCTCGTGCCGATGTTCAATCCCTTATGGGAGCGCTACTTCGGACGCTCACGAGCGCTCGGCATCACGCTGAGTGTCGCGGCGGCGGCCTTCTTGGGGCTGAGTATCGCGCCGACATTGGGGCTGGCATTGGTCGCTTATACCATTGGCATCTCGACACGCAACACCATGCAACCGCTGTATCAACCGTTAGCGATGGACGTGCTGCCGCCATCGCTGCATCATCTGGTCACGAGCGTATGTTTCGTCATGTGGAACATCGGCTGGTTTATGGCCACGGCCATCAGCGGCTTCTGGCAGGAAACTTACGGCTTCGGCTTCATCATGCAGGTGGTTGCCGCCTGCTTGCTGGTGAACGCCGTCAGCGTTTTACTAGTCTTTCGCGGGCGACAGCCGCACCGCGCCGAAACAATACCCCTAACGCATTGAAAGTTTTGAAGCGTAAATAGGTATGTTCTAATGCACAAAAATTGGAGCGAGGGATGACAGCAGAACCAGCAGCCATACTCGGTAGCGAAATGCACATGATGGATTCTCAACATACCGGCAGGACATATCGCATCACCATCAGTCTGCCGCTTGGTTATTCCGTGTCTTCAAGCGAAGGCTGGCCTTTCAACAACACGCCTACGAAATGGCCTGTCGTCTATGTACTCGACGGCAACTGGTACTTCGGCATGGTCACGGACATGATTCGCCCGATGTCTTGGTGCGGTAGTACATCGGATGCGATTGTAGTTGGTATTGGCTATGCTGAAGATAAAGACCCGATAGAAGCGTTCCGCGATTCTTTCACCCGGCGCGACTTCGATCTGACGCCTATTCGGGACGCAACGGTTGAAAAATCCATGGAGCAAGCACATAAGCGTCCAGCGCCGAATGGCGATGCCGGGAATTTTCACAAATTCCTCAAACATGAGTTAATCCCCTTCGTCGAGGGCGACTATCGCGCTGACCCATCGAAACGAATTCTGATAGGGCATTCGTATGGAGGTCTATTCGCGCTTTTTAGTTTGTTTGAAACGCCTGAGCTGTTCGATACCTTGATTATCGGCAGCCCGACGCTCTCTTATGGCAATCGCATCACTTTCCAGTACGAAGAAACCTTCGCTAAGGAACACAAGAAAATCCCCGCCAAAGTGTATCTTTACGTCGGTGAACTCGAAGAAGATATCAAAAATGAGACGCTCACGGATACGCTTCGTTTGGCCGCTGTCCTGCAAGGCCGCGAATACGAGGGGTTTTCACTGGTGAAGCACGTTTTTCTAGACCAGAACCATTGTGAAGTTTCCGCGCCGGGCTTTCAGTGGGGATTGAAGTCCGCGCTCAAAAAGGAGAAATCATGACCGCAACTGCATACGATAATTTCCAGCGACACATCGCAGAACTCAGCGACATTCTGAACGCGATTTCCGTGCTCAAGTGGGATGCTCGCACCAATATGCCGCCGGGTGGCTCAACGACACGCGGCTTGCAACTGGCCACGCTGTCGCGTATCGCCCATCACCATTTCGCCGGAGAGCAAACGGCGCGCATCCTCGACGCGGTTGAAGCCGAAATTGCAGGCGCGGACGACGGCTACCGCGTCCGCGCCGTGCAGCAGACGCGCCAATACTATGACATCGTGCGCCGCATCCCCGCAGAACTGTTAAGCCGCAAAGCCGCGCTCGCGCCCGTGTCGGAGCATGTGTGGTCGGAAGCTAAGAAGAACAATGATTTCGCCAGCTTCGCGCCCTATCTCCAGCAGATGCTCGACCTCGCCAAAGAGCAGGCCGAAGCCATTGGCTATCCCGAACATCCCTTCGACGCGCTGGTTTACGAGTACGAGCCGAGCGTTACCGCGTCCAAACTGCGCGTGATTTTTGGCGACCTCAAAGCGGGACTGCTGCCGCTGCTCAAGCGCATCGTGGACAATGATAAGCCGCTCGAACTCGACTTATGGGCGCACGAATATCCGCAGGATAAGCAGAAAGCCTTTGGGTTGGAGATCGCGCAGGCGTTCGGCTACGACCTCAATCGCGGGCGCTTAGACATTGCGCCGCATCCGTTCGAGATTTCGTTCACGCGCAACGATGTGCGAATCACCACGCGCTATGATCGCAATTATCTACCGATGGCACTGTTTGGCACACTGCACGAAACCGGCCACGGCCTTTATGAACAGGGCGTAGATCCCGCGCTCACCCGTTCAGCGCTGACGACGGACTTTCTCGGACAGTACCCCGTTGGCGGCACCAGCTACGGTGTCCACGAGTCGCAGT
>JACMMD010001167.1 GCA_014379235.1 Anaerolineae bacterium | reverse complement strand
TCGACGACGCGGGCCACCGAAGCCACAGCGGCCTGCTCGACAGTTTCGCGCTTGGGCAGCGTCTTGATTTTCTTCTTAGGTTCTTCGCGGGGTGCGGCGGCGTTATTGGATGGGCTGACGGCGGCGGGCTTGCGTTTTTCAATCATAAAAGCGTTCGCGCCGAGCAGGGCGATCAGGTCTTCTACCGCCTTGCGCCCGAAGCGGTTGACCGCTCCGAATTGTCGGCTGCCCACCTGTCCATCAAACACAGGGCACAGGAAATGATGCATCCCCACCGACAGCACGTACACGTCGTAGGTGTCGCCATCGTAGAATTGTAGCGTGGTTGATTGGCCGCCGACGAGTTCCTTCATCTGGATGTTGGCCATGACCAGCGGCAGCAGCGCTCCCGCAAGCTGTTCACGGTTGAGATAGCCGGACGCGCCGCTTTCCATGATGATGTCACCGTTACGGCTGACGAAGGTGATAGCCATCGCGCCGAGGTCACGCAGCAGTGTATTGACGATGCCACGCGCCGCGTTCAGGTCAATTTCAGGTACGGGGCCGAAGTCTACCGGAGCGGCCTCTGCCGCTGCTGGCTTGCTCAGTGCCGCGAATATATCGCCACCGTTCATGCCCGCGTCCATCACGCGCATGAATTGTTCAGTATCGACGGGGCGGTGCAGATAAACAAACGGCGAGTCTTTGAGAGTTTCTTCATCGAGTTGAGCGTCGTTAACATCCGCTAGAATGACGACGTTGGTTTCCGGCGTGGTCTGCTTGACGCGCAGGGCCAGTTCGATGCCCTTCATATCGTCGTCAAGTTCGAGCGACGTAATCAGCAGATTGCATCGTCCGCGCGCAATCTCATCAAGCGCTTGAGCGCTTCCCGGCATGTCGATTAACACAATGTCGAGATCCATCAACTCGGTAGCAGCGCGAACGATGCGCGCGATTTTGCCTGTTGGGTCTACCGTTACAATACGCGGCAATGCAGCCATAAGCGTTTTCCTGCCATAAGTCCCACAATAAGCCCTAAACCCATTATAACTGAAAACATTTGCGTGTTTTCTGTTCGGAAGCATACTAAGAATTGAGAATAAATTAGGTTATTCTAACGCGGTGGCAACCCATCAATACTTTTTGTAACATCGGCTTAAGGCATCAACGCTTAGACTGTACTACGCAGTAATCTTCACCGCAAGGTATCGGCCTAGCCTCTTTGTCCTACGCTGCCGCTTGTTGTAGGTTTTCTTCCGGGCCGGGGCGAACACGTCGAAGCGCCAGCCACAGCAGCAGCGCCATCAATATCCCGCCGACCAGAAACGGCGCGGGCGGGCCGATCAAGCTGAAAGCCGCTCCGCCTAGCAGCGGGCCGATGGTATTGGCCGCACTGAGAAAAGCCGCGTTCACGCCCAATATACTGCCGACCTCGCGGCGGTCAACGCGCTTGGTTATCAAACTGCTGGCGCTCGGTTGCAAGATACTGCTTCCGGCGGCGATAGGTATGAGTGTGGCCAACAACCATACGATTCCAAGCCATCCCGAACTGCTCTCGTCTGGCAGTTCGATGGCCGCTGGTTCGGTTTGCGTCACGCCTTCACTGGCAGCGCCTATGCTGCGGGCGCTGTTGAGTTCTTCGATCAAGGCTTCGCGGTCATACCACGGCGCAGGCTGGCGCGGTATCAGCGCCATGACCACCAGCCCGATGGCCAGCAGTCCTAAGCCCGTGTAGATGAGCCGCCGTTCGCCAAAGCGCCTGCTCAGTGGGCCGATCAACCGCCCCTGTACGATCACGATGATAACGCCCACGAAGGTAAACGCAGCCGCGTTGCCGACGCTGTTGAGTCCAAGCCGGTTGAGAGTGAACGGCGCGAACATACTCTGAAAACTGCCGAACACCACCTGCTGCATGAAGATCACCACGAACAAGATACCCACCATCGGATGACGGGCGGCCTGCAGCATACGGCTGAACGGGTTCTGAGTCATGGCCGCAGCCTGCGCGTGACGTTTGTCTGCGGGCAAGGTTTCGCGGAAAATGAGCGCCGTTAGTGTGATGGCCAGCAGCGAGAAGCCCGCCGCGACGAACGCCGGAATGCGATAATCGTTGCCGCTCAGGCTGAGGGTGATGGCGCTAATCACCGGGCCGATGATAAAGCCTAGGCCAAAGGCCGCACCGATCAAGCCTAACCCCTGCGCCCGATTACGCGGCGTGGTCACGTCCGTAAGGGCGGCCTGCGCGGTGGCGATGTTTCCGCCAGAAAGGCCGTCGATCAACCGCGCTAAGAACAGCAGCCATAGCGAACTAGCGAAGCCCATGACGATGAAGCCCGCCAACGTCCCGATCTGGCTGACGATCAATACGGGCTTGCGTCCGAAGCGGTCTGATAAGCCGCCAAGCAGGGGCCCACCGATGAACTGCATCAGTGGATAGGCCGCGCTCAATGCGCCGATCATCAAGGCATTGGCCCCGAATGCGGTGGCGTAATAGGGCAGCACCGGGATGATGATCGTCAGGCCGAGCAGGTCAACAAAGACGATAGCGAAAATCGGCAGGACGATTTTGAAATCGAGCTTATCATTTTCAGCCGAAGGCGGCAAGGTGGGTTGTTCGGTCATAAAGGTGATTTTCTCGATAGTTTGTAGGGGCGACGCATGCGTCGCCCCTACGTGTTGATTGCAAAACTATACTGCTGTGGAACGTGCCCCGTCAATACAGGGCGAAAAGCAGTTGAGCTTGGAAAATGGCTGTGGTACTCATTTAAAATATTGAAGCACAATAAAGCAGCGATTTTCGAACTATTCTGTGAGATCATTATCCACACTGTGGTTATGCCAAGAGAGAGAAGCTCGATGTACCAACCTGACATTCAGAGGATTCGCAGACTGGTTCGGGAAGGCTGGATATCCGAGCATGAACATCCTGATGGCGGTCTATTCATTTTCAACTACACCCAGAAGGCGCAGTATGAGAACGTCTGGACGAGCGATACATTGAACTGTCGCGGCTTGATCTTAGCCGCCGACGGGACAATCATTGCCCGCAGCATGAGGAAGTTTTTCAACTATGGTCAATGGCTGCCGATGCCAGGAACGTACATCGTCAGCGTGGCAGAGAAGCTCGATGGCAGTCTTGGAATTTTATTCCAGCACAAGGACGAATACCACATCACCACACGCGGTTCGTTCGTCAGCGAACAGGCGCAGTGGGCGACGGACTG
>JACMMD010001166.1 GCA_014379235.1 Anaerolineae bacterium | reverse complement strand
TGTTTGCGCTTGTCTGGCTGGCGATTTATGCGGTCATCGCCATTTTGTTTTATGCCTTACCGGGCATCAAGGCATACTTTGCATCCGCGCAAGAGACTGATATGAAGCCGCAATAGGATTATACGTGAAACAGTTTGCCGTTTGCAGGGTAGGACATGTTAGAATTGCCGAAAAAGAATTATAAAGAAAATCGATGACCATCTCAAAACGGTTCGCCATCCTCGCAGAGCGCGACATCAATAAAGAGACCTTCGTCGAGCCGTGGCCCGAAGCCGGCCTGATCGTCGCGGACAGCCCCTACGACCCGCAGCCAAGCTTGCGAATTGAAAATGGGCAAGTGGTCGAGATGGATGGCCGCCCCCGCGCCGACTTCGACGCGCTCGATCTGTTCATCGCCGCGCACGGGTTGGATTTATCCGTCGCCGAAGAAGCTATGTCCACGCCGTCGCTGCAAATTGCGCGAATGTTAGCCGACATCAACGTGCCCCGCGCCGAAGTCGCCCGCTTGGTGAGCGGCTGCACGGCGGCCAAGCTGGTAGACATCATGCGCCATATGAGCGTCCTCGAAATGATGATGGGCATGGCCAAGATGCGCGTCCGGCGCACACCGGCCAATCAGGCGCATGTCACCAACTTCCGCGAACACCCCGCGCTGTTAGCCGCCGATGCTGCTGAGGCTGCCTTACGTGGTTTCTCCGAAGTCGAGACGACGGTGCGCGTAGCCCGTTTCGCGCCCTTTAACGCGCTGGCGATTCTCGTCGGCACACAGACCGGACACGGCGGTGTCCTGACTCAGTGCTCGGTTGAGGAGTCGCTCGGCTTACGAATCGCCATGAAGGGACTTACCACCTACGCCGAAACGCTGTCGGTGTATGGCACGGAACGCGCCTTTGTCGATGGCGACGATACGCCGTGGTCGAAAGCCTTTCTCGCGTCGGCGTATGCGTCACGCGGAATCAAGATTCGCTTCACATCCGGCACAGGCTCGGAAGCGCTGATGGGCCACGCCGAACAACGCTCGATGCTGTACCTTGAGGCGCGCTGTTTGCTGGTGGTGCGCGGCGCGGGCAGTCAGGGTGTACAGAACGGCTCGATCTCGTGCATCGCGCTGCCCGAATCGCTACCCGGTGGAGTACGCGCCGTACTCGCTGAGAATCTGCTGGCCGCGATGCTTGGCCTCGAATGTGCCTCTGGCAATGACGCGCTGGCCTCACATTCGTCTATTCGCAAAACCGCCAAGCTGATGCTGCAATTCGTCCCCGGCACGGACTTTATTTTCTCCGGTTACAGTGCCGTGCCCAAGCGCGATAACCTGTTTGGCGGCGGCAATTTCGACGCCGAAGATTTTGACGATTACAACGTTTTGCAGCGTGATATGCAGATCGACGGCGGCGTGAGGCCGATCCGTGAAGAACAAGCGCTGGCGATCCGGCGGCGAGCCGCGCTGGCCATTCAAGCGGTCTACTGCGAACTGGGTTTCCCGCCGATCAGCGACGAAGAAATTGAAGCGGCGACCATCGCTCACAGCAGTGACGATATGCCCCTACGTGACATTGTGCCTGATCTAGCGGCGGCGGATGATTTTCTGGCTGGCGATAAAGATTTCGTGGCGGTCATTGCGGCGCTGCAAAAGCACGGCTTTGACGACATCGCGGGCAACATTTTAGAGATGGGCCGCCAGCGCATCGCGGGCGATTATTTGCAGCCCGCAGCTATTTTCGACAAGGACTTTCGCGTTCGCAGCGCCATCAACGATGCCAACGACTACACCGGGCCGGGCACAGGCTATCGGCCCGATGGTGATCGCTGGCGCGAGATGCAGAATTTGCCGCAGGTCAAGCCGCCGCAGGACTTCATCAACGACCAGCTTGGCGAACCTATCGCCCGCCTTGCCGAACTGGGCCCCGCCAGCGGCGGCACTCATCAAGAGGTCATCGTCGCGGTTGGCCCGGCATTCGGTACGGCGCTCACCAGCACGATCAACGGCCTCGCGCATGAGGATGTACTCGAAGCCATCCTCACGGGCATCGCCAGCGAGGGTATGCTGGCGCGCATCATCAAAGTGTTTCATACGTCGGACTGCGCCGCTATCGGCTATGTCGGCTCACATTTGAGCGGCAGCGGCATCGCTATTGGGCTGCAATCTCGCGGCACGGCTATCATCCATAAAAAAGGGCTAGCGCCGCTCAACAACCTTGAGCTGTTCCCGCAGTCGCCAAGCCTGACGCTTGAGTCTTACGAACACATGGGGCGCAACGCGGCCCGCTATGCGCTTGGAGTGAAGACCACGCCCGTCGCCGTGAAGATCGACAACGGGGCGCGCCTGCGTTTGATCGTCAAGACGACGCTGCTTCACCGCCGCGAGACCGAAGAAGTGCGCGACCATCAACTGCCGATGGAACTACGCTTTGATTGGGAGCCGAGCTTACCATGAGTGACCCGCATTATCCCTTGATCGAAAACGCCGACGATCTCAAGGCGTTCAGCGGACGCCGGCTGTCGCATATCGACCTTGATTCGCTTGATGAACTATCGGCGGCTGATCTGCGTATCCATGCCGATACGCTGCGCCTGCAAGCCGAAGTTGCACGCAAAGCGGGCTACGATCAGCTTGCGGCCAATCTGCTGCGCGCCGCCGAATTGACCGTCGTGCCTAACGCCGAAGTGCTGAAAATCTACGAACTGCTGCGCCCGAACCGCGCGTCGTGGGAGCAGTTGACGCAGTTGGCCGATTACCTCGAACAGACCTACGCCGCGCACGAAAATGCCCGTTTCATCCGTGAAGCCGCCGAAGCCTATCATGAGCGCGGCCTGCTAAAGCGGTAGAAAACCCTCATCCCCGTCCCTTCTCCCTGACAAACTTCGTTTGTATGGCGAAGGGTGAGGGTTCTCGTCTGCTACTCGAAGTGCTTCGCTGCCGCCTCGAACATCATCGCAATCGCCCGTACGCCGCCGCCCGGCATGAACTGGGATCTCTATCTCGGCGTCGCGCCGGAGATCGCCTACCAC
>JACMMD010001165.1 GCA_014379235.1 Anaerolineae bacterium | reverse complement strand
GTGCAAGCAGTCTATGATGGCGAAGTCGACTTCGGCACGACCTTCTACAGCCCGCCCGTGATGCCCGGTGCGGCTTGGGGCATTGGCGACCTGCCAGAGCCTTACGACCTATCCATCGACGAAAGCTATGTCGGTGAAGATGGCAATCTGTACGTAGGCGACATTCAAATCCTCGATGCACGTCAAAACCTGCGCGAGACTGCGCCGGATGTCATCGACAAAGTTCGCATCCTGCGTATCAGCCAACCCATCCCCAACGACACCATGAGCTTCGGCCCGGACTTCCCCGAAGAAACGCGCCAGCAAATCCTTGATGCGCTGATCGCCTTCTCCGAAACCGAAGCATGGTCAACGTCCATCGGCAGCGAAGACTTCTACGGTTGGTCGGGTATCGTGCCGATTGAAGACAGCGCTTACGATCCGGTTCGCCTTCAATTTGAAATCCTCGGCATGACCGAAGACGACATTTTCAGCTAGGCTCGATCTGTTTCCTGTTAGGCAAGTTCACTGTAAGGGCGCAGTACGAACAAAGTTCGAAGGCTGCGCCCTTACGCTACCTCCTTAAGTGAATTTTATAGAGGGCACCGGTATGCTCACGATTGAGCATCTCACCAAGATTTACGACAATGGTTATAAAGCGCTGGACGACATCAGCTTCGAAATCCCTGATGGTCAGTTCGTGGTTATTATTGGATTGAGCGGTTCGGGCAAATCGACGCTGCTGCGCTGTATCAACCGCCTCATCACCCCCACTGAAGGCCGCATCTTGTGGAACGGACTCGATGTCACCGCCGCCGGAGACGACGAACTGCGCCAGATACGCCGACGCATTGGCATGATCTTTCAGCAGTTCAACCTCGTCAAGCGCTCCAAAGTCATCACCAACGTACTGGCTGGACGGCTCGGCTACACCAACCCCATGTGGAGTTTGTTCAACCGCTTCTCGAAAGCCGATTATGAGTTGGCGCTGGCGCAGCTAGACCGCGTTGGCATCCGCAGTCAAGCGTATAAGCGCGCCGACGAACTCAGCGGCGGGCAGCAGCAGCGTGTCGGCATTGCCCGCGCATTGATGCAGCAGCCCGAAATTATGCTGGCTGATGAACCTGTGGCCAGCCTCGACCCCGCTACGTCACACTCGGTTATGAAGTATCTCGAAATGCTGAATAAAGATATGGGCATTACCGTACTGTGCAGCCTGCACTTCCTGAGCCTTGCCCGCGCCTATGCTGACCGAGTGATTGCGCTTAAGGACGGCAAGGTCATGTTCGACGGCCCGGCACAGTCGATTGATGAAGACCGCTTCCGCGCCATCTACGGCGAAGATGCTGTCGAGGTAGAGATTTCTTAAGGAGCGATTTTATGGCCAGTACCCCCCCGCCGCCTCGAACAGCGCTGCGACGACTGCTGCTAGTCCTGCTGATTGCTGCTGGCGTTCTGCTGTATGCACGCGGCTGGACAGTCACGGACATCAGCCTTGATGAAGTGGGCGACGTAGGCCGACAAGACGCAGTCGGGCGCGCCATGCGTGAACTGCTGTCGCCCGATATTTTCGACCAAGAACGCGAATCCCAAACCGTGCTAACTGGCTTCCAATTCAACTGTGAAGAAGGCGATGGGCAAGGGCTAATACAGGCTGCGCCGACGGATGGTTCGCCCTATATCACTGTCTCGCCCACCTGCGGCAGTCGCAATGACATCGTAACGGTTGAGGGGTTTAACTTCCGTGCTGGCGCGGTTGGTCAGCTTCGATGGGTTCCACCCAACGGACAAAGCCGGCCTCTGGATGTCCTCGACGTGGGTACGGATGGTTACTTCAAGACTGAGGTCGAAGTGCCCAGCATTCGCGGCGGCAGCGGCATCCACGAGATCGAGATGGAAGGCAGTTGGCCCATCGGTTCGCCGTATTTCAGCGCGACCACCAATGAAGTTTTCACCAAGATGGTGGAAACGGTTTTCCTCGCGCTGATGGCCACGACGCTGGCGCTGCCATTGTCCATCATTTTTGGCTTCCTCGCCTCGCGCAATCTGATGCGTCTGATTCATGTACCGCTTGGCAGTATTCTGCTGGCGTTTGTGCTGCTGCCCGTTGGTTGGCTGCTCGGCTCACTGCTGCTCGGCCCCATTGGTCAGCTTGGCGTTCGTATCGGAACCGGCGATTTCAGTGGGACAGGAGCGGCGGCTCTAATTCTGTTCGCTTCGTCTGTCACAGCAGGTACGGCCAAACGGCGCGAGTTCGACCTGAGCGGGGATCGACTTCGCAGCATCGGCATCAGCTTGATTGCGCTGATCGTGGGCATTTTTCTCGTAGGTTTATTCGGTGGGATGGCGATTACCCTGAGTCAAGCACTCCCACAAAGCACGGATGCGGACTTCAACAGCTTTAATGAAACCTTTCGTGCGCTCGGTCAGTTCGTGCAGACGACTGGCATGGACATCGGCAACCTGAGCGAAACGCTCGGCCAGTTGGTTCAGCTTTCGATCACAGCAATAGCGGGTATAGCAGGCGCGGTCTACCTCTCATCATTGACAGGCAAGCTGGCCCGCGATTGGATGCGCCACCTTGCCCTCTCGCAAAGCCATATCCTCGGCGGGGTTCTCGGTTTGTTCGGCGGCGCGCTGCTGCTGTCCGGAGTCGCCTTAACGGGTACATGGGCGGCTCTTTTGGGATTGATCGCTCCGGTCATCGCGGCCTCACTCGGTGGGCAAGTGCTGGAAATGTTGTACCGCCGCTTTATCGAAGGCGACACCGACGGCAAACGCTTACGGCTCACCTTTCAGGAACGGGCCACACTCCAGTTCGTTCGCTTGTTGGGCACAGTTGTCGCCTTTTTGGTGACGTTTATCTGGTTAGACATCGGGCGCGGCATCGTCGATGGTCGCCTTCCAGTTGAAGATATTGTCGCCATCGCCGGACTCAGCATACAAACATTTGTCCTCAAAGCAGCGATCATCGGCGGGGTGTTGGGACTTGTCGGCGGAGCGCTGGCCGGCATTCATCAGCAAATCCCTATCGGCATGTCAGCCTATGAAGTGACGCGCACGATTTTGAATACGCTGCGTTCCATCGAGCCGTTGATTATGGGTATCGTGTTCGTGATCTGGGTGGGCATCGGCCCATTTGCGGGGGTGCTGGCGCTGACGCTGCATTCGATTGCTTCACTCGGCAAGCTGTACTCGGAGCAAACCGAAGGCATCGACCCCGGCCCGCTCGAAGCGATGCAAGCAACGGGCGCAACGTGGCTGCAAATGGTGGTGTACGGCGTGGTGCCGCAGGTTGTTCCACCGTTTATAGCGTTCACGCTCTACCGTTGGGACATCAACGTGCGTATGTCCACGATCATCGGCTTTGTCGGTGGCGGCGGCATCGGCTTCCTATTGAGCCAGCAGATCAACCTGCTGCGTTACAGTGATGCGGGTGTGGCCGTACTGGCGATTGCGATTGTGGTGTCGGTATTGGACTACGCCAGCGCGACCATCCGTGAGCGCATGATCTAAATTAGCGCTAGGTAAGGGAGTAATCGAATGGAGACAAAT
>JACMMD010001164.1 GCA_014379235.1 Anaerolineae bacterium | reverse complement strand
GACAAGCCCACGACCAGATACCAACCGAGTACGTAGAACCCTAACCCAACTGCAGCCAGCACCAGCGCGGGCAGCATACGGGTTTCGTGCGTGAACATAAAACGCAAATACAAACCGTCGATAGTTGGGCGCACCATTTCTGTAAATAGCAGCGCGAAAATTCCGACAATTAACATACGCAGCGCTCGCGGCAGGCGCAAAACGCCGTAGCCGAACTCTCGTATGAATCGGGGAACACGCGACGCGGTACCGGTTAAGGCTGCTGCTTGCGCGGCTTCCTGCGCCTGTTTTCTACTGACATGGGGTACATTCTGGTTACGTGGACGGGTCGAACGGCGGCTCATAGGTTTATCTACGCTTTCGTGCCCTCGGAGGCATTTTGCTGTGGTTCAACAGTGTTCACCATAAACGCCGACGCACTTACGAAATACTGGCGCATGGCGCTGCGGGCCGGCTCTGCGATGCCAACTGCATCAATCGCCGCTAACATATGACCGAGCCACGCATCACGCGCAGCCAGCCCGATTGGGAACGGCTGGTGGCGCATTCGCAGGCGCGGATGTCCGCGTTCTTCCGCATAGCGTGTCGGACCGCCGAAATACTGCATCAGGAAAAGGAACTGCCAATGTTTGCCCGCTTCGAGGTCATCAGGAAACATCGAGCGCAGCATCGGGTCAGCCTCGACACGAGTATAAAACGCATCCACCAACCGCGCGAATGTCGCCTCACCGCCCGCCAATTCATATATGGAGTGTTCTTCTCCGGGCATTTGTTCCTTCGCCTGTTACACGTTTTGCAATCTATTCACATGATACCCTGCACGCTGCATTCACAACAATAGAGAAAGTGCCGCTGGACAATTAAAGGTGTAAAGGTACAATCCTAAGCCAAATTGATTTGTCATTAAGTCGAACTTGTTTCGCCCTGATAAGGAGTTTACCCATGACGATTTTTCGGCGTAGAGCCGGGTTATTTGCCCTGCTCGCGCTTCTTATGACGATGTTGGTCATGCCTTCCCTGTCGTCCGCGCAGGAAAGCGGCACGATCAGCGTCGTTGGTTCGGGCATTGTTGCCCCGGTGTTCGAAGCACTGGCCGCGGCCAGTGAGGCCGAAGCCGAACTCGATGTGAATATCACGGGCACGAGCGCTGGCTTGACCGCGCTTTGCAACGGAGAAGCCGACATCGCGCTGGCTAACCGCCCCCTATCCATTGATGAAGAAGGCGGCTGCCTGAACAATAACGTCACCTTCGTTGAACTATTGATCGGGCAGAATATCGCTGCTTTTGTCGCCCACCCCGATCAGGATTTCGCGCTGTGTTTGAGCGCTATCGATGCGAACACCATCCTTGAGCCAAGCGCTGAAGGCACGCTGACAACGTGGGATCAGGTGATTGGCGACTTCCCAATTGTGGACATCGCCCCTCAGCTTCCCGCGCAAAATACCGCGCTTTATGCCCTGCTCGACGGTCTAATTGAAGGCGACGGACTGCGCGCAGACGCCGACTATGCCGATGACGAACAAGCGATTATCGACACCGTAAGCGCCACCAATGGTACGCTCGGCGTTGTCAGCCTCTCCAGCGCGCTCGAAGCCGGAGATGCCGTACAAATCCTCGAAGCCAGCGTTGGCGATGTTCCCGACTGTGCCGCGCCTTCTGCTGAAAACGTTGAAAACCGCCTGTACGCAGTGGCAGACAGTCTATACGCCTACGTGAATACCGCTAGTCTTGAAAAGGCTGGCTTAAGCGATTTGCTCGATGACATGGTTGGCGAAGATGCCGCCGCCGTTGTAGTAGGCTTGGGCATCAGCGCTCCGACTACGACAGCTTACGAAACCGCTCGTACTGCGCTGGCCGATGGCCTCACGGGCCGCCAATTCAGCAGCGAACTGACCGAGTTTGAAATCTCGCCATCGGTTTCCGGTGCCGTCACCATATCGGGATCACCCATCGCCATCTCGCTGTTTGACACCACGACGCAGATTTTCTCCAGCATATATCCCGGTGTGGTCATCACCCCCACCTTGCAAGGCGAAGTTGCTGGCCTGCGCCAATTGTGCAACGGCGAAATTGACATTGCCGTGATCTATGAAGCTCCATCCACCGAAGTGAACGAAAACTGCGCCGCCAACAACATCAGCACGGTAACGGTTGATC
The DNA here is from genome assembly GCA_014379235.1 of Anaerolineae bacterium. Lineage (GTDB taxonomy): Bacteria > Chloroflexota > Anaerolineae > Aggregatilineales > Phototrophicaceae > JACMMD01. The sequence continues at coordinate 5,163 of JACMMD010001164.1, read as the reverse complement.
TTGGCGCGGAAGCGGTGGTATTAGTTGCTAACGCTGGAACTGACTTCCTCGACTGCCTGACAACCGATCAACTGGCGACCATTTGGAGTGCAGCATCTACCGACACTGTGACGACGTGGGATCAGGTCAACCCTGACTTCCCCGACACCACTATAACGTTGTTCGCGCCCGAAACTGGCAGCGACATCACCGACCTGCTGCTCACCCGTTCCGCCGGAGCAGGCGCGGTCAACCGCGTCGATACCGAACTGGATGACGACGTACTCTATCGCGCCGCTGCCACCGCCAACGTCGAAGGCGCGCTCACCTATATGAGCTGGCCGCAGTACAATCAAGTGCTGGAAAACGAGCAGGCGAACATTCAGCTTGTCGGCGTTGGTGATGACTGCGTAACGCCTAGCGCGGCGACAGTTTCTAATGGCAGTTATGTACTGGCGCGTCCGGCGCAGTTGCTCATCAATGAGATTGCGCTGGCCCGTCCCGAAGTCCAATCGCTGCTGTGGTTCTTGTTCAGCGATGAAGCCTTCACTCTGCTAGGCGATTCCAACCTCGCTGGCATCGAATTCGGTGATCTGCCCGATAAACGTGCGGATTTACAGGCAGCTTTCGCTCAAGCACAAACCGCCGCCAACGATGCGCTGGCCGCTGAAACCTTCTCGCCGGAAGTTACGGCTGAACCCGGCAGCACCGACGCGGAAGCTACCGCCGAAGCCGAATTAGAAACAGCAGCGACAGAAGAATTGGTAGCAACCGAAGAAGCCGAACCGACTGCCGAAGCGGAAGCCGAAGTAGAAACAGCAGCGACAGAAGAAGCTGAATCGGCAGATGAAGCCGAAGCAACGCCGGATGCGGAAGCTACCGAAGAAGCCTAACGCTTCGCAAATATAAGCTAACGAATAGAACACCCCGCATGGTAACCATGTGGGGTGTTTTCATAGTCGAACGCGGTACCACCCTATGCTATACTGTGAGCGCCGCAAAATAGAATTGCACGGCAACAGTTTACCGCTACCGTGACGTGTTACAGAAGCACCGCACGACCACGTAAAACCAGCTAGAACGGAGCGCCTATGCGCGGCGTACTCGTCGCCTTCGATCTGGAAACAACCGGCCTCAATCCTTTACATGACGACATTATCGAAATCGGCGCAGTGCGGATACAAAACGGCGAAATCCTTGAGGAGTTCGGCACGTTCATCAATCCGGGCCGCGCCATCCCCGCGACGATTACCCATATCACGGGCATTCGCACCGAAGATGTCATGAACGCGCCGACCATTGATGAGGTCTTGCCTGACCTTGTTCGCTTTGCTGGAGATGCGCCGCTCATCGCGCACAACATCGCCTTTGATGTCGGTTTCTTAGCCAAGTACCGCGCATTACAAACCAACCTGCGTATCGACACCTATGATTTGGCGTCGGTGCTGCTGCCCCGCGCCCCGCGTTACAATCTGAACAGCATCGCCACCATGCTCGGCATCGAGCTAGAGATGGCTCACCGCGCCCTTGATGATGCCCGCGCCGCAGCGTTAGCCTACTGGCAGCTTTGGCAGAAACTGTTGTCGCTGCCCTATCCCACCATCAACGAAATTGTGGCCGCATCCCGCGACCTATCATGGGGGGCGCGCATCCCATTCGAGGCGGCTCTGCAAGAGATCAGGCCGCAGTCGGCAGCAGCGGGCTTTAACACCGACCCGACATCGGTGTTTTACGACCCCGCCGCTGAAGAAGAATTTGACGTTGATACGCGCGATTGGGGTTTCAACTCCGAAGATGACTTCGATGCGGAGAGTGCGCTTTCCGCCCAACCGGATGATGATCGCGCTGACATCAACCTCGACGATACGCTGCAAATGATTGGCCCCGAAGGCCCGTTGGCGACTTCGATCTCCGGTTACGAGTTCCGTCCGCAGCAGGTACAGATGACCCGCGCTATCGTCAACGCTTTCAACAATTCGGAACACCTGATGGTTGAGGCGGGCACGGGCACGGGCAAGTCTATCGCCTATCTCGTCCCGGCGATTCTATGGGCAGTGCAAAATAACCGCCGCGTCGTCATATCCACCAACACCATAAACCTGCAAGAGCAGTTAATCAACAAAGACATCCCGATGCTGCAAGAGACATTGGGCATTCATTTCAGTGCAGCGCTCATCAAGGGCCGCGCCAACTACCTCTGCCCCCGACGACTCACCGCTCTCCGTCGCCGCAAACCCACCAGCGTTGACGAACTGCGAACGCTGGCCAACATCCTCGTCTGGCTGCTGGAAAGCAAAACAGGCGACAGAGGCGAGATCAGCCTGCGCGGCCCCGCTGAAAATAGCATGTGGCAGCGCCTCAGTGCAGAGGATGAAGGCTGCAAGCTCGATCATTGTCTCGTCGCTATGCAAGGCATTTGTCCATTCTACAAAGCGCGCCGCTCCGCCGAAAACGCCCATCTGCTGATCGTCAACCACGCGCTGCTGATTATCGACGCCATGACCGATAACCATGTGCTGCCCGACTACAAATACCTGATCTTGGACGAGGCGCACCATCTCGAAGACGCCATCACCAACGGTCTAAGTTTCCGGCTGGATGAGTTCACCATGCGCCGCCGCCTTGCCGATCTCGGCGGAACAGATAAGGGCTTGCTCGGTGCGATACTTGGCAGCCTGCGCGGAAGCATCCCTGAGCGTGAATTTCGCCGCGTCGATACTTTCGTGGAGCGTATCTCGGAAGCAACATCCGTCATGGAAGTGCATATCGAAGCACTGTTTATCAACCTGCGAACCTTCATCGAAGAACTTGATAATTCCCGCGAGTCCGAGTTTTCCACGCAAGTTCGCGTCACGAGTCAGCTTCGCGGTAAAAACAGCTTTGCCAGTGTTACCAGCGCGTGGAGTGTCCTAAGCGAATTCCTTGAAGCGATCAGCGATGCGATGGTGCAGCTTTCCGAAGCGCTGTCACGTATGTCGCAGTACGACATCCCCAACTATGACGACTACGTGACCAGCAGCACCACCGCAGGCCGCCAGCTTCACGAGATGCACAAGCAGCTTGAAGCCTTCACCACCAAGCCCGACGAAAACACCATCTATTGGGTGAATGTCAGTCAGAACAACACGCAAATTTCGGTTCACAGCGCGCCACTGCACATCGGTGATTTGATGGAACAGCATGTGTGGGGCACCAAAGAATCCGTCGTCATGACCAGCGCCACCCTGCGAACCAGCGACAGCTTCGACTATATCCGTGAGCGCCTGAACGCCGAATATGTCGATACCATCGAGGTCGGTTCGCCTTTCAACTACCGCGACTCGACGCTGATCTACATCCCCAACGACGTACCCGAACCCAACGAGCGCCAGTTGTATCAGCAGGCCGTCGAGCGCGGCATCATCGAATTGGCCGGTGCGCTCGATGGGCGCGTGTTGGGCTTATTCACCAGCTATACACAGCTTCGACAAACCGCGCAAGCGATTACGCCCCGTCTTGCGCTCGGCAATATCACCGTCTACGATCAGAGCGATGGCAGCAGCCGCCAAGCCCAGCTCGATGGCTTCATGTCCACCGAAAAAGCAGTGCTGCTCGGCACAAAGAGTTTCTGGGAAGGTGTCGATATTCCCGGCGAAACGCTGTCAGCGCTGGTGATCGTGCGTCTGCCCTTTAGCGTTCCCAGTGAGCCAGTGTTTGCGGCCCGCTCCGAAACTTACAGCAATTCGTTCAGCGAGTTCGCCGTGCCCGAAGCCATTCTGCGCTTCCGACAGGGCTTCGGGCGTTTGATTCGCACCAAAACAGATCGCGGCGTGGTCGCTATCTTTGACCGCCGTGTTATCACCAAAGGTTATGGCGCGACTTTTCTACAATCGCTGCCAGATTGCACCGTGCAGTACGGCACGGTGAACGGGTTAGCCGACGCAGCGCGCAAGTGGCTGAACCGTGCAGAACCGACCAACATTAAGTAACTGGGTTACACAGGCTATGATTACCCCTGCTGGAAAAGAGTGTCGCTACTACTACGAAGACTACTTTCGCGGGCGCGATATTGAAGAATGTCGCCTCGTCAAAGCCAATCCCGAATCGGCGCGCTGGCATCCGAAAGACTGCGCGAAATGCCCCGTGCCAGCCATTCTCGCGGCTAACGCCAGCCTCGATATGGAGCTTACGCTGACCATTCGCCCGACGCTGCTCGGTTTCCGCCGTGTGTTCGAGGTTTCTGCCTTCTGCATCAAGCACCGCATACCGATTTCCGATCCTTTCGTAGGCTGTGAAAAGTGCAACGCCGAACGCCCCGGCCTCGACATTTTTAGGAAAGCGCTTGGCGAAGATACCGGAGACAGCAACGCATGATAAAGGCTGTGCTGCTCGACCTTGACGATACACTGCTGCTCAACCCTGAACGCCAGTTCGTTGCGGAGTATTTGGCGCTGATTGATGCACACTTCACGGACTTATGGCAGCACCAAGCACTCTCTAATACAATCATGCGGAGCGTCAAAGCGCTTGTTGGCGAACGAGCGCCGCACCTCACCAACATGGACATCGTACTGAACCTGATCGAAGCCGATACAGGCCGCGTAAATGCCGACATCATTTCGAACTTCAACGACTTCTACAGCGATGTTTATCCCGTGCTGAAACGCCTATCTTCCCCTGCTCCCGGCGCGGTTGAACTGGTGGATTTCCTACGCGAACGCGGAATCACGCTGGTTATCGCTACCAATCCGCTGTTCCCGCCTGATCCCGTCCGTCAGCGATTGTCATGGGCAGGATTATCCGAAGATTCCAGCAGTTACGCGCTGGTGACAACCGCCGACGTGATGCACTTCATGAAGCCCGATCCGGCCTACTATGCCGAAATCGTAGCGCGCATCGGCATCGAGCCGGACGAAGCGCTGATGGTTGGCGATGGCATCGACAACGACATCATCGCCGCATTGGCGGCAGGCTTACACACCTACTACGTTACCGCCAAAAGCGCGCCGGATGATCTACCTGCGGATGCCGCCGGAACACTCGATAATCTACGCCGCCTGATTTACGAGGAATGGCTAGACACGCTATCCACTCATCCACCGACACCAGCCATGATCGCGCCGGAACTGCGCGGCAATGTCGGCACGTTGTTTGGCATGTTGACCGACGTTCAGCCGCATTTCTGGGAGATGCGCCCCGACCCTG
>JACMMD010001163.1 GCA_014379235.1 Anaerolineae bacterium | reverse complement strand
GATTGCGCGGCGTGTAGGCTTGTCCGCCAAGCTGCATCGCGCCTGCGTCCGGCTGAACGATGCCCCCGATGATGTTCATCAGCGTCGATTTGCCCGCGCCGTTTTGACCGATCAGACCGAGAATGTGCCCGCTTTGAACGTCGAGAGTCACATCGCGCAGGGCTGGCACACCGAAGAATGCTTTGCTAATCGCCTGTAGTTCGAGTGTCATGCCAGACGCTCCCGCGCCAACAGGCGAGTGCGCGTCACATCCAGCAGGGCTGCAATCAAGATGATGATGCCTTTCACCGCGTCAATGTGGAAGGCCGACAAGCCCATCGAATTGAGTGTGTTCAGCAGCAGCACGAAGAACACCACGCCGAAGAATGTCCATGACACTTTGCCTTTGCCGCCTGCTAGACTCGTGCCGCCGATAACCGTCGCACCGATGATGTCCAGCAGCAAATTACCGCCGCCAGTCGTGGGCCGTCCGCCTTGCAAGCGTGCTGAATAGAGGATCGCGGCCACTGCCGCACATACGCCGCTAAACATATACACCAGTGTGATAACGCGCTGAGTGGGTACGCCGGAGATTTGCGCGGCTTTGCGGTTCGTGCCGATGGCGTAGATGTAGCGCCCGAATACCGTTCGCCGCAGGATGAACTGTCCGGCAACGGCCAGCCCGACGGAAATCACCAGCGGGTAGCTGACCAACGGCAAAATGTCACGACGTTTGATCTCTGGCTCGGCCTTTTCGCCGAAGTAAACCGAGACAATATCGCCTTCGCCAAGCTGCAAAAAACTGTCTGGCAGGTTAGAGATGTTCTGCGACTGGGTGAGATAAATGGCGAACGCGCTGAAGAAGATCAGCGATACGAGCGTGACCATGAAGGGCGGCATATCGAAGCGCGTGATAGCGATGCCGTTCAGCCCACCGACGAACGCGCCTACCAGCAGCATGGCTATCACGGCAATCGGCACAGCCAGATTGTGACCCGCCAACAGTCCGCCGTTCTCGTGCAGCAGCGTTCCCCAGAGCGGGCTGTTCTCGAATAGCAGCGGGTCAACGGCGCTGGTCATGATAATGCCGCCAACCACGCTGGTGACGGCCATGATCGACCCCTGTGACAGGTCGATTCCGGCGATAATCAGCACGAAGGTTTGCCCGACAGCCACCGCAAGCAGCGGCCACACATTCGAGAGTTGATTGCTGAGGTTGCGTGGCTCAGCCAGCGACGGGATGAAGATCGACAAAATGATGAAATAAGTGATGCTCAAATAAAGGACGAAATTTTCGGACAGCAGCACACGGCGCAGGAAAGCGGTGCTGCTGGCAAGTGTCGTTCGAGTAGTCTCGGCAGGGCGCCCTATAACGAGGCGTTCTTCCAGTGAGGTCACGGTTGTTCCTTGCTGGAGGCATGATGGGTCATCGAAGTATCAATCCTGTGGGGCAGGGGTGAGGAGCGAAAACCCCTGCCCGATCTCAGGGCGATTTATTGGTCGAGGAAGCCGTCAGCGAGTAAAACGCAGCCCCACGAATCCATCTCTTGAAAGTCGATATTGCCTGCCGTAAGCGCGAAGCCGGGGTCTTGTAAAACCGCGTTGGGCTGTGTGTCGCCCTGCTCGATGGCGGTCAGGATGCCGTCGAGCGTCAGTTCGGCCTCATAGTACAGGTCTTGTACGCCCGTCGCATCGACGTAGCCATCTTTAATCAACTGGCAGGCCGTCGCATCGCCATCCAAGCCGCCGAGGATCACATGACCCTGCTGGCCGGCGGGTATCCACATATCATGCGCTTCCAGTACGGAGCGGATGGTCGGAAATAGAAAGTCCGACGACGTGAAGATGAAGTTGATGTCGGGGTTGGCGGTGACAGCGGCTTCGAGACCGGCCAGCGCTACGTCCGAATTCCACTCGGTTGCGATTTCAACAGGCTCGTTGAAGATGTCGGGGTATTTTTCGATCACGTCCATAAAGCCAGCGCGGCGCTGAACGGCGTTCGGGTCAGCCAGATCGCCCACCAGAATGAGCGGGTTGATTCGTTCGCCTGTGGCTTCAAAGCGCCCGATGGCCTTTTGGGACATGAACTCTACCGCCTGCCGTGCTACCGAACGGTTATCCGCCACGACAACGATACCCGCGCTGGTGTCTGCCGGGGGGCGGTTAAAGGTGGCAATCGGCACATCGGCCTCTTGCGCTTCGCTGATGATGGTCGTGCCGCTCTCACCGTCCTGCGCGATGAGGATGATGCCATCCACGCCCTGCGCGATGCAATCGCGGATTTGCTCGAGCTGACGGTTGGCATCTTGGCCGCCGTTCAACTGCACGACTTCAAAGCCCTGATCTTCCAGTGTACCGATGATTGCCATGTGGCTGGCGACCCAGAATTCAGTGGAAACGTCTTGAAACGCAAAGCAGATGCGCCCGGAATCTTGCGCGCTGGCCGCTCCGAAAACCAGCATCGATGCGGCGATAGACAGGACGAGAACAATGGCAGTAATGCGACTATATTTCTTCACGAGATTGATCTCCTTAAGTAACAGCTTTTTTGAGATGAAATGATTCGCTTTGTCAAACTGCGCGCTTGTACACCACAAGCAAAAAACGATGCCCTACTTGGTGACGAAATTAGATGGTAAATGACACCATCTCACCTACGAATTTATTGATAGATACAACCGATGAGGTTCTATGCAATCGTATGCAGAAAATCGTATGATTATTAGAGAGGTGTGTCAAGAGGTGCGAATCGCATCACAAAATAATTTGGAAAGGAAATACGGAGACTTGTCAAAAGACTCCAAGAAATTGTAAGACAGACATTAGCGCATGACATTGGTGGTGTTCTTGCTGTAACACTTGATATCTCTAGAAAAGATGGGGGTGACAAAAAGGAGTGCAAAACTGACAAACTAGAAAATAAGCAGTGCCATGGCTGCGGCATACTGACCGAGACTGGAATAATCTGCCACATTCGGTACGCGCAGTTCAAGGACAAGTAAGGTCAATTTGATTGAAAAAACGCCATCACTGAGGGCCTCAACTCGATCTTTTGAGGTCCTTTTTTCCCAACCACTCGAAACGGTAAGCCAGTTGTTGAGCTTTACCCCTGTGAGTGGAGAGAATCGTTGTCCAAAAGAAACCGTAATTCAAAGCGTTCAGGGCTGGTGCAGCCGATTGCCGAATGTAGGCGACGGCGATTGAACCAGCCTTCCAGATAGGCAAAAAGTTCAGACCGTGCGGCTTGCCGGGGGAAGCGATGCGCGACGTGCAGCGGCTGCGGGAAGTCGCCAGCGCTTTACCGGGCTGATGAGCCAGAAAGCACATCCTTTGCGGATATACAATGAGCTTGTGCGTGAAGATGCGATTGGGGATTTCCCTCATTGTTGAATTTCAATGCATATGAGGGGCTGCAACAATCGCTTCCTTCAGCGGCTGAGATGAGCTATGCACTAGCCAACAGCAGTAGCAGCAGCTTCCTCAGTCGGACTGTTCTCGTTCTGACGATAGATCTGGTAGGGGACACTGGTTACGACGACACGTTCCATGCGGCTGAGTGCGAGGTTGAAGATAAATGCCGTATTCTGGTGCAGAGCTTGTTCCCAGAAGGTATCCATCACCAGATGTCCCATGATAACGTGGACAAAACTGCCCGGATTAGCCTGCTGGATGGCTTCGATATAATCTTTGATCGGCTCGGCCAGCAGACGGTAAGGCGATGGCAGCACAATTAACTCGCCTTCTGCGATCCGATCATGCCATTTTTGCTGTAGGAGTTGGGCCTTTTCCGCATTGATGCCGACGTGAACCGCTTCCCACGGGTGGTCAAGCGACTTGGCGAAATTCACCATGCGTACCGTTTCTGCGTGGACATCATCGATTAGTATCAGCGTGCGAACCGCACGTTTGTCTACATCAGGTCGCGCGCCTTGTAAGCTCAATGCCTGCGCCACAGCACGATAGTGGGAGTGAATGCGGAAGAAAATGAACACCAGCACCGGAATTAGAACAACCACAAACCATGCGCCGCTGGTAAATTTGGTGACCGCGAAGATCACCAGTACGATGAACGTACACACCGCGCCAACTGCGCTGGTAATCAGGTGACGCCGCCAGTGCGGCTCATATTCCAGCGTTGTATCCAGCCCCTCCATGGTTTCGCCGGGCTTGAGCTTGCTGACTTTCCTTAGTCGGACGACCATTCCCGCCTGCGAGATCGTAAAGCTGAGAAAAACTCCAACTGCGTACAGAGGAATAAGCGCGGTTGTATTCGCCCCGGCCACGATCACTAATATGGAAGCTGCCACTGCCAGCGCGACGATGCCCCACGCAAACACCAAACGCCCACCGCGATAGGTCAATTGGCGCGGTAGAAAGCCATCGCCCGCTTGCAGCGCGGCAAGTCGGGGGAAATCTGCATAGCTGGTGTTCGCCGCCATAAGCAGAATGAGAGCCGTCCCCGCTAGGACGAGG
>JACMMD010001162.1 GCA_014379235.1 Anaerolineae bacterium | reverse complement strand
TGGTGTTGAAGCGGAAGAACGAGGGTGTGTAGGGGCAAGGCGTGCCTTGCCCCTACCGACGAATCTAGTTACATCGAATCCGCGAGTGCTTGGTCAGCGCCAGCTTGAAGCGTGGCGACGGCATCCTCGACGCTCATGCCGTTGACGGTCACGTTAGCCAGCGCTTCTTGCACCAATCCGCGCACCGCGTTATAGGAACTGAGATTCGGCGCGGTATAAATGTTCAAGTCGGGGTCGTTGACCAGCGTGTTTGCAGCGGCGAAATAGGGGTTCGCTGCCTCAAGATCGGTCAGCATTTCCGATGCCGAGTAGCGAATCGGGAGATAGAGGGTCGCCGTCGTCCACTCGACCTGCTGTTCCGGTTCAGCGAGAAATTTAAGGAACAGCCACGCGGCGAGGTTCTGCTCCGGTGTGCCTTGCAGCATAATGATGCTTGGCGCGTACACCTGAAGCGCGTGGTTGTCCTCTGTCCAAGGCGTGGTCGTCAGCGACCAGTCGGCCTCGATACCTGACTCTTCAAAGTCTGCGGCGATAAAAGGAGCGCCCGCGTTGCTGCCGAGCGCCATCGGATTCACGCCGAGCGAGAAGTCAGCGGTGTTGCCGAACTGACTGTCGGGGATATAGGCGCAACCGGAGTCATACAGGTCTTTGTAGAACTCGAAGGTGGCGATCACTTCGGGGCTATTGAAGTCATACGCGCCGTCGTGGTAGATCACGCCGCCCCTGCTGGCCACCATCGACTCGAAGTTCGACGAGTCGGTTTTGATCGGATAGCCCTGCACGGGTTGGTCTTCCGCGCCCGTCAAATCAGACTCGGCGGCGGCGCAGGCGATGGCCTTGAAATCCTCGAAGGTTGTCGGGGGGCCGTCGAAGCCCAGTTCGGTCAGCATCGTTTGATTGTACGCCAGCACATTGGCCGATACTTGATTGGGCCATGCCAACCGTGCGCCATTGAACGGCTCGTAGTTAAAGATGTTGGCGTTGAGGATGCCCTGATTAAAGTCGGCCATTTCCTCTTCGCTGAAGCCCCACATCGCGTCACTATAGTACGGGTTCAGGTCAACCACCACGCCGTCACTGGCGTAGCTGGCTGCGTCACCCTGAAAGCCGGCCACCAGATTAGGTAGGTCGCCCGATACGATGTTGGCATTCATCAGTTCGCGGATTTCGTTGTAGCCGCCCTGTGCGACACCTTCTACCGTGATGCCCCATTCATTGGTTTCGTTGAATTCCGCAATCAGCGCGTTAATCGTCGCCAACTGCGGATCGCTGTTGTACTGATGCCAGTATGTGACCGTCTGTCCCGACGGGTCAACGCTGCTCAGGTTGTCCTGCGCGACCACGACTCCGATGCTGATCGCCAGCATCAGAACCAGTACCCCTAAAAATACCTTACGCATGTCTTTCTCTCTCCTATGCTTGCCGTCAAACGTCCCAAAAACACCACTTTTCGTGGTGATTGGTGCTAGTTTTGGTGGTACTCTGCTAGCCCTGCGTCTCGGGGTTGTTGCTTCCGCGCTCGATGAATGCGGCGAGGTTTTGCAGCGATGATTTCGATCCCATTTCGTTATCTTCGAGACGGATACCCGTTGGGATGTCCTCGCAGAGTGCGGTGACTTCCGTTCTACCGTCAGCGTCCGCCAAGCTCCAAGTGATCTTCATCTCGCCTGCGAACTCTGGCTGATCGGATTCGAACTCGGAGACCCAAACAATCTTCTCATTGGGGAGTAGTTCGGCGAACGTCCCCTCGACTGTATCGGTGTCTGCGGATGATTTGCCACCGAGTGACTCCGCAGGATTTTTGTACGTCAGCGACAGTCGGAACTTGCCGCCCTCACGCGGCTCGAAAGTATGCACATGACCTGTCATGCCATCGGGTGGAAGCCACGAAGCCACCGCGTCTGGCTCAAGGAATGCGCGATAGACTACCTCGCGCGGCGCTTTGATGATCTGTGAAACCCGCGTGCTTCTAACACTGCTAGAGGGCTGTGTCATGCTTGCCGATCTCCTTTTGTGAACACCGACTAGCCCTTCAACCCGCTTGATGCGATGCCTTCGGTGAACTGCCGCTGAGTGAAAAAGTAAAGCAATAAGATCGGGATGACCATAATCACCGACGCCGCCATGTGAAGCTGAAAATCTCCCGGCGCGTCGGTGCTGACGAACTTGGTTAGCCCTACCGCGACAGGCCGCCACTCGTCCGACGATGTGACCAAGAGTGGCCACATGAGCGCGTTCCACGAGCCGATGAAAGCGAAGGTTATCACCGTCATGATTGGCGCTTTCGACAGCGGAACGATGACACCGATCAAAAAACGTAGATGCCCTGCGCCATCGATGCGCGCTGCGTCCCAAAGATCGTCGGGGATTTGGGCGAAGAACTGTCGCAGCAAGAAGATGGTAAACGCCGACGCCATGAAGGGCACAGTCAGCGCGGGCCAATTGTTGACCCACGCGCAAACATCGCTGCCACAAACGGCCTCGCCTAATCGACCAAGCCAGATTACGGTCAGGTAGTTGGGGATGAGCGTCACGATTTCGGGGATCATCAACGTGATGAGCATCACGCCGAACAGCACATTGCGCCCGAAAAAGCGCATCCGGGCAAAAGCATAGGCTGCGGGGATACAGAACAACAGCGTTCCGACGATTTGAATGGCAGTGATGCGGGCGCTGTTCCACATGAACTGCGCGAAGTTGGCGCGCTGCCATGCGTCCAGATAGTTAAAGAATAGAGGTTGTGCGGGCAAAAGCCGTCCGACAGTGATCTCGCCAACGGTCATCAGCGACGTGCTCAGCATCCACAGGAAGGGCAAAATGGCGAACAGGACGCCGATGAGCAGCACAAAATAGGTGCCGACCTGCCCCCAATTCGCGGATTTTCGCGGCGGGCGAGCGGCGGTTTTCTGATTGAGCTTTTGCTGCTCGTAAGCCAGTTCGAGCGATTGAGCCGACTCAGCCATAGAACACCTTTCGCCCCATCAGGCGGTTCTGGAACACGGTCAGCGCGAGGATGATGCCGAACAGCACAAAGGCCATGGCCGAGCCGTAACCGAGATTGGTGTTGGCACGCACAGTCTCGAAGATATAGACGCTGGTGGTATCCACCGAATTTGCCGATGCCGGAAAACGCATAATCCAGACCTGCGTGAAGGCTTTGAATGTGCCGATGATGGCGATCAACGATAGGAAAAACGTCGTCGGGGACAGCAGCGGCAGCGTGATATAGCGGAAGATTGCCCAACTGGACGCGCCATCAATACGTGCCGCCTCGTACAGTTCCATCGAGATGTTGCCCAACCCCGCCAGAAACACCACCGTGTCATAGCCGATGTATGTCCAGACTGTGTACAGCATAATCACCACCAGCGCGAGGCTTGGCCCGGCTAGCCAATCGGGAATATTCGGGCCGAAGATCAACTCGAAGATGCCAGTGGGTTGCAGCAGCCACGCCTGCGGCGGGATACCGAGAAAGCCGAAAAACTGGTTGATCGGTGACGTTTCACGGTGCGAGAACAGGATTTTGAACACCACCGATGTCGCCACAAACGGCGTGATGTACGGCAAAAAATACACGATACGGAAGAACGATTTGCCTTTGATGTTCTGGAACAGCAGATAGGCTAACCCCAGCCCCGCCGCTAACTGCAATGGCACTGTGCCGATCACGAACATGACCGTGATGCCGAAGCTGTGCAGCAGGGTCTCATCGGCGTTGGCTAAGGCTTGCGGCAGTTCGGCCACCAGCAGATAACCGCCGACCAACAGCGCCAGCGCCGCAGCGCCGAGCAGGGCGAAGTGCCGGCCATCATGCTGTGCGATGGCTTTGCGCCAGAGTACGAACGCCGCCGCCACCAATGTGAAGCCACCGCTGATGAGTATCACCTGCGACCAGATCGGCAGTTCCGTACCTTCGCCCCGTGCTGCTTCGATTGTCGCGCTGATGGCCGTGGCCGTAAGCTGGATGACCAGCACGCCGGCGGCGACGAAAAACGCGGCCAGCATCAGGTCGATCAGGGCACGGGCGCTGTCATCACTGCGTATGAAGCGCAGGAAAATCACGCTGGCGACGCTGGCGGCGAGAATACTCAACAGCGCCAGATTGCCCGCATCGGACACTTCTGCTACGCGAAAGCTGGCGAACAGTTCGTTGACGAATAAGCCGGGAACACGCTCTTGGCCGCGAACGCGCTGCGGAATATCTAACACGACAGGCAGCAGCATAAAGAACCAGCGCGTGAACAACAGCAAAGCACCGACGTTCAGCACGGCGGGAACGAGCAGCAGCCATGTTCGCCCGAAGCCGCGTTCGCGCCAGAACCGCACGAGCAGCACAGCGGCGTAAATCAGCGCACCGATGGCCAGCCAGAAGAACAGCACATAGGCGAAATCGCCCAATGAGCGCGTGTAATTGCCGAGTCCCTCGTAGCTTTCAGGGAAGCGCCGCCAACGGTTGAGGCTGACATAGAACGCGAAGCCTACCGGAAAGATGCCAAACAGAAAGATCAACATGCCAGCAGGCAGCAGAAACAGGTAAGCAGTCAGGTTTTCGATAACGACGCGGCCTCGCCGGGTGTTGAACCAGCTTGTCGGCGGAGCAGCTTGTGGGCGCGCTTCAGGCAGATTGGGGGAAGTGGTTGCCATAACGCTCTCAATCTCGATGGACACTGGTAATTGTAACGGTTGTTGGAATTATGACAACATAATTCGCGGGGATTTAACGGGTTCTTAAGCAGGCGGCGTTATGCAGATCGCAATCTTAACGCACGAATATGCGAAGTTATGTTGAAATAGTAGGTAACAAAGTAACAGGTGAGCGAGATGGCAAGAAAGACGATTGAGGTCGATTGGGATAACGACGAACACACCATCATCCGCGAGATGTTCATCGGACGCTGGACGTGGAACGAGTTTTACGAAGTCGCCCGTGATGTGCCGCCGATGATGACTGCCACTCCGCACACCGTTCACATCCTCGCTGATTTCCGGCAAAGCGGCCCCTTACCCATTGGCCCGGCGATCATTCATGCGCGCAACACGGTACAACATTTGCCTGATAACTGGGGCATTATGGTCATTGTCACGCCGAGCATGTTTATTCGCACGATGGTCGATGTATTCCGGCGCATGTTTCCCGGCAGGGTGGCCGAAAAAACCTTCGCTGTGCGGGAATTGGAAGAAGCCTATGCGTTGATGGAGCAGTATGGCGCGGCACAAACCGCATCCTAAACAAGTAGGGGCGACCCATAGGTCGCCCGTTTTTACAACAGCGTTTCACGATACAGACCCAACCGCGCAGGCTAGGTGTTGGCCGCGCCTGTGTGCGGGCGGCCTGTGCCGGTTTCGACGTATTCTTTCAGGCTGACCATATACCACGCCCAGTTGTAGGTCGAGAATGGCAGCGATCCCTCTGCCGAGGCGAAGTCGCGGTGGCCGAACTGCACTCGCGTGCCTTGTTCGGCGGGCGATAAATCCCATGTGACCCGCGTACCCGGCCAATCCGGCACACCGGACAGTGCCTTCCACTCAACATGCTGCGGCTCAAGTTCGGCAACTTCCATCTTCATCAAGATTTGTCCGTTGTAGAACGGAAACTCGGAAATCGTGCCGATCTGCGGCTGTGCTTTCGCGCCCGTCGTCCACCACGATGCGATTCCGTCCTGCTCGGTGAGCGCCTTGTATACCTTGTCCGGCGACTGCTGCACCGTCACTTCAATCAGAATGTCAGGCATGATCTAGCTCCCTATTCATCGCTAATGATTAACCAAATGGTGAAGTATTGAGCGAAAAAAAGTAGCGGTTAATTACCACTCGACCCATTCGCCAGTGGTCTGATTCCACGCAGAAACCGTTGGCGCAGCGGTGAACAATTGCAGGACACCGCTCTGGAAGTTTGGATCGCCGTAGTATGCAGCCATGCCTTCGGCGTTATTCCACACATCTACCGCGAGAAACTCCAACGACTCTGGCTCTCCCGGAGGCGACAGCCGGAAATAGGCTTCGTGAGACAAATCACCGGCCATATGCGCGACGTTGATCTGGCTGCCGACGATGGCGTTATGAACCGCCATTGCCTCTTCCCGTGAGCGAACCGTTCCGCTCACCATCGCAATAACGCGGTCATCGTTGCCATAAGGGGTAGATAGGTGATACGAGTAAAAGCCCTCGGCGGGTGTCCAGACCACCGCATCATGTTCGCTGAAAAGCTGGTCGGCTTGTTCTTGAACGTCGGGGTTGGCAAAGAATTGGTTCAAGCCTTCGATGCTGTTCCACTGATCCATAAACAGAACTTCGCCTGCGCCAGTCTCAGCAGGGGCAAGCGGGACATATACCATATGGCTCAGGTCGCCCATTGACCGGGCCGCCGCCATGCTTTCCGGCGCTCCGGCAGTTTCGTTGTGCATGGCTTGGGCATCTTCCAATGTTGCCGCTGCCAATGTGCCTCGAATTGTGAGCAGGTAGAAGGGCATCGGCTCGTTCGGGTTGATGTCGCTCTGCGAGTAAACGGACGAAGAAACCGCGACAATACTCATGACCAACAACACTACGCTGACCATAGATTTCCGAAACATGAAAGTCACTCCTTGTATATTTAACCATTAGGTTAAATATTAGAGCAAAACGGGCTGTTCGTCAAGTGGCTGCTTGGATTTTCAGTTGTTTCGTGCGAGTAAGGTGCTGAGGATGTCTATGCACGAAGCCCAACCGCCAGAGAACAGTGTCACCATCGCGGCATCGGCCAACCGTTCGTGCTGAAGGGTGATTTCGGTGCTGTCTGCGCCGCGCTCGGCAAACGTTATCGTGACCAGCGTTTCTTCTTCGTTGGTAGTGGGCGAGATCCACGTAAACACCAGCTTTTCCGGCACGATGATTTCGCGGTATGTGCCGCTGACAAAGCTCTGCGCGCCGTCTGGTTCGGTCAGCGTGAAATGGAAGCCGCTGCCCACGCGCAGTTCTAACTCGTCAACGACCAACGTCATGCCCATTGGCCGAAACCACTGCTCCCATGCCTGCGGCTCTGTCCATGCGCGGAAAACCCGTTTGCGCGTGGCGGCGAACGTATGCTTTACGGTCAGTGAGGCATCGGTGTTAGCGATGGGATTGAACATCTGGTTATTCCTCTGTCGGGTCATCGTCGGCTGTCGTTTCGAGATAGCGGGCCAAGGAGTCGAACTGTTCTTCCCACAGTTGGCGATAGTTCGCCAGCCATTCGGCAGCGTCTTTCATCGGTGAAGCGGCGAGGCGCAGGTGATGAACGCGCCCCTCTTTTTCGCGGGCGATGAGGCCGGCGCTTTCGAGTATCCGCAGGTGCTTGGAGATGGCTGGCAGCGACATGGCGAACGGCGCGGCTACTTCCGTCACGGACGCATTGCCGTTAGCCAGACGTTCGAGAATAGCGCGGCGCGTCGGGTCGGAGAGCGCGGAAAAGATCGTATCGAGTGATTCAGGCTGTTGCTTAATCATACGGTTAAATATGCGAGATGTGCGGCTGAATGTCAAGTAGGTGTCAGTTGACAGTGGTCAGGTTTCAGTAAAAACGTTAGGGTTGGCGCTGCGATTGTATGCAAAGCGAGAAGATTCTATGATCGTTGAAGTTGGTGGCTCAGAAACGGCCATGTGGCCGCTGGCGCTAGGTGTTCTGCTGGTGGTGCTGGTCATTGTTTGACGCAGACAGCGCAGCCTGTCCTATCTGCTGTGCTTCGCGGTTTTTGGGGTATACCTGCTGTTTGCGCTGGATGTGACCTTCTTTCCCATCCGCATCGACGCAACCTACAGCGATGGCATGACTCCGGCACAGTTTATGCGGTCTATAAATCTGATCCCTTTCAAATTCAATCTATCCGAACTGCCGAACATCGTCTTGATGCAAATCTTTCAGAACGTGCTGCTCACAGTGCCTTTTGGTTTTGGCGTGAACTTCGTGGCGCAGGTCACCGCCAAGCGTATCTTCTGGCTGGCTGCGGCGGTTGGCCTTGGAATCGAGGCCGGTCAGCTTATCATTTCGTTGCTGCTGAGATACCCGTATCGCATCATCGACATCAACGATGCGCTGTTGAATGCATCAGGCATCTTGATCGGCTACGGCATATTTAGAGTGTTTGCATGGCTGTACCTAACGGCGACACAGCGCTTCGGTATTAAGCATTGGGGACTGTCGGCGTATATTCATAACGTCGCCAGCCGAACACAGGCGAGAGGATAACATCATTATGGCCTTAATTGCTGTTGGTGGCATTATGCACGAGTCGAACACCTTTAGCCCGACGCCGACTGATCTATCGCTGTTTCGCGTTCAGCGCGGGCAAGAGATCATCGCCCGGTGGGGCGCGGCCCGGCACGAGATGAGCGGCTTCATCGCTGGAGCGGAAGAGTTTAGCCTGACGCTATACCCGACACTGATGGCCGGCGCGATTCCGGCGGGCACGGTCAGCGCCGAAGCGTTCGATACGCTGATGGACGAACTGCTCGACAGGCTCAAGAACGCGCCGCCGCTCGACGGAAT
>JACMMD010001161.1 GCA_014379235.1 Anaerolineae bacterium | reverse complement strand
GCGAGTTCAAGCCAGTCATTGGGTCGAGGAGTTTGTTCCCGGCGACTTCTCGATGCAAATCGACGGTGCGCCACCGGAAACGCCGCTCATCAATATCGGTGTCCCGAACCGCATTTATGGGCCGGCGAACGATGTGGCGGCGCAGTCGTCTTATTACGAAAACGGACAGGTCTACAGCGAAGCGTTCACCGCTCCGGCTGATGGCATTGTGACGACCATTCGCGCTCCGCATCTTGGCGACCCTGTAGACGACCCCGGCCCGGAGAGCATCCGACTGTCGGTTTATATGCCGGGAGAGACCGCGCCGCTCGCACAAACCACATTCACGGGCGATTTCACCCGTACCGATAACGTGGTTGGTGACTCATACAACATCGCATTCGATTCGCCGCTCACGTTGCAAGCGGGCCAGCAGTACAACTTCATGATCGAGATATTAGAGGGCGGGCCGGTCATTAGCAGCGGCGCGATATTCTCGCATGAGGGCGGTTGGGATGACCCCGTGCCGACGAAGGTGTGCCGCTATCCAGCAGGAATCACGCTGGCGAGTGACGCTCCGCCGGGACTGACAACAGCGCAAAACTGCAACGGCATCGACTTCTGGTACGATCAGCTTAACGGCTATGAATTGTCGATGGCTTACGAAGATGTCGAGGACAAGCGCCAGATTTTCATGACGGCGCTCGACAACAGCGACTATCTGACGATCAGCAGCAACCGTTTCTATGACTCAGAGGCGCGCATACCTGTGCGCTGGCCAATGTCCTTGCGCTACTACGAAGCGTTGTTCAGCGGCGAACTTGGTTTCGAACTCGCACAGACTTTCAACGAATCATTCGAGTTGGGGCCGCTGCGCGCATCCGACCAATACTTGCCGACCTATCAAGCGCTCGGCGCACCGAACTGGTTGAACGAGTTCGAGGCGGAAGAAGCCTTCACTGTTTACGATCATCCGACGGTGTTCATCTTCCATAAAACCGACGCTTATACGCCCGAAAACACCGCACGGATTTTGAATAGTGTGCCGCTCAACCGGGCAGACATCGTGCTTGGTTCGTTCAATGACCCGGCATTGGTCGGTGTCGTGCCGATTTATTCGCTGCCTGCTGATGCCGCGCCGACGTATCTGATGTTGAATGAGGAAGAACGCGCTATTCAATATGACAACGGCACATGGTCGAACCGCTTTGATAGCAGCAGCATTATCAACACGCAGCCTGCCGTGACGATCACGGTGTGGTGGCTGACGATTGTGCTTTTCGGTTGGGTGGTGTGGCCGCTGTTGTTTGCGATACTGCCGGGACTGGCTGATCGTGGTTATGGTTTCGCCAAGTATGCGGGCATGACGCTGACTGCGTGGCTGGCATGGCTGGTGTCGAGCGTGCAGATACCCATGTGGTCGCAAATGGGGGTGTTGGCATCGCTGCTGGTAGTGGGGACAATTAGCGCATGGGCCGCGTGGCGCAACCGTGAAGCGTTTGTTACCTACCTGCGCGATCACTGGAAGCGGTTGGTCATCATCGAAATCGTGACGCTGGCCGCGTTCTTGACGTTTTTGATTGTGCGCCTGAGCAACCCCGATTTGTGGCATCCGAGCTTTGGCGGCGAAAAACCGATGGATTTCGCCTACTTCAACGCGGTGCTGCGAAGCACGATCTTCCCGCCGCTCGACCCTTGGTATGCGGGTGGCTATCTCAATTACTACTACTTCGGCTTTAACATCGTGGGAGCGCCTGTGCTGCTGCTCGGTTTGCTGCCGTCGATTGCCTACAACCTCATCATCCCGACGCTGTTCGCACTAACGGGAATCGCGGCGTTTTCGGTGGCGTTTAACGTGGTGGCGGGCTGGCGCGTTCGAGTTCGTAGTCGCGTTGTCGCCAGCTACGAAGACGAGGAAGATGCCGAACGCGAACCCGTGATCCAGCGCTTAGGTAATCCGTATCTCGCAGGCATCGCCGCGCTGTTGCTGGCGGTGGTATTCGGAAATCTGGATACGGTGCGCGTATTCGGCACAGGGCTGGCGCAGTCTGGCGGCTACTCGACGCCGACGGGCTTGCAAGACTT
>JACMMD010001160.1 GCA_014379235.1 Anaerolineae bacterium | reverse complement strand
TCGCCTCTGTTACCGATATGTTTGCCTCGCCAAAGCATCCTTATTCGCAAATGCTCATCGAGTCTGTGCCGTCGCTCAAGGAGCGCAAGCCGCTAAAGATCACCGAGGGGATCACCCATGACCCGCGCAACCCACCTCCCGGCTGCATCTTTCAACTCCGCTGCCCGTTTGTGATGGAAAAATGCCGCTTGGTCGCGCCTGCTATGCGCGAGACGAATCCGTGCCAAATAGTCGCATGTCACCTTTACCCCGATGAGCCAGAAAGGAGCGCCGTCCATGCCGCCGATGCTGCTGGAAATCCGTAACGCGACTAAACTCTACCGTCAGCGGGGCGCGGGCGGCAAAAGCCGTGAAGTCGCCGCGCTGCAAAACTTCAACCTCAGTATCCCGAAGCAGCCCGCGTCGATCATCACGATTGCCGGAGAAAGTGGCAGCGGTAAAACCACGCTGGCACAGCTTGTACTCGGTTTCACGCATCTGTCCTCCGGTCAGATCATCTACGACGGGCAAGAGATCACCAACCATAACGCCGCACAGTTAAAGACCTACCGCCGCGAGGTTCAGGCGGTGTTTCAAGACCCGTTTGGCGTCTACAACCCGTTCTACCGTGTAGAACATGTTTTCCACATGATCATCAAGAACTTCAAGTTGAGCCGTAACAAGACCGAGAGCCACGACATGATTGAGGATGCGCTCAATACAGTCGGCTTGCACGGCGAAGACGTTCTCCGTAAGTATCCGCATCAACTCAGCGGCGGGCAGCGTCAGCGCATCATGATGGCGCGGGCATACATGATTAAGCCCAAACTGATTGTTGCTGACGAACCCGTGTCGATGGTCGATGCGTCGCTGCGCGCCTCGATTCTGGATGTGATGATCCGCTTGAAGGAACAGGCAGGCATTTCCTTCCTGTATATCACCCATGACCTCAGCACGGCATACCAGATCGGCGATCAAATTTTCATCCTTTATCAGGGAACCACCGCCGAACGCGGCAGCACCATTAACGTGATCGACCGCCCACATCATCCTTATGTGCAGCTTCTCGTCGACTCCGTTCCGGTGCCTGATCCGTCGGTCAAGTGGCAAGGCGAGATCATTCTGCCACCGGAAGAAGAAATGCGTAGTTCAGTTCACAGCGGCTGCCGTTTTTACCCGCGCTGTCCAAAGCGCATGGATGTCTGTCTGGAGGCGCAGCCGCCGCTCTACAAGATCGACGAAATCGATCATCAGGCCTCCTGCTACCTCTATGCGGATTGCCCGATCTCGACAGAGGCACAGCAGCCGAGCGCTACCGCTGTCTAACAACAATGTTTTTTATGTGATGGATTCTCGTGAACCTCGTTAAGGAGAAACATTCTTGTCTCACAAAGTCCGATGGACGCAGCAAAAAATCACGCAACGCCTTACTTTAATCAACCCTCTCGTTTACCGGCAGCGGCATTCCCTGCCTGCCTTACGTTATACAACCCTCGCCAACCCGCTCGATGCACCGCCCGTCTGTCAGGACATTGACGACAGCACATGGCAGACAATACCCCCCAACAGCTACTGGAGCGCGTGGGTGACGGATTTCGCACTCCGCACGACATTCGAGATTCCAGCAAAGTGGGATACCCGTGTGCCCGTTGCCCTATACTTACCACTCGGCGAGGCCGGAGATTTCAGCCATCCTGAGACGCTGGCTTATATCGACGGTCAGGCTTATGCCGCCGCAGACCGCCACCATCAGGAAATTTTACTCCCCGACAATCTGCGAGATGGTCAAACACACCAGCTGGCGCTGCATGGCTGGACGGGACTTGGCGGATGGAAAAATGGCAACCCGAATACCAAGCTCTTCATGCGTGAGTGCGCGGTTGTGCAGATCGACCAGCCCACACGTGAATTCATCACCGTTGCCCGTGTCGCCCTGGATGTTGCCAACCAGCTTGAGGACAATGAGCCGATCAAGGGGCTGCTATACAACGCACTCGACGAGGCTTTCAGGATCATCGACACCCGTGACCCGCTTGGTACAGAGGCTTTCTACGCGAGTGTGCCAGCGGCGTTTGAAGCGCTCAAACAGGAGATTGCTATCGCTGGCGAACCGATGAACGTCGATATTGTCGGCGTCGGTCACGCGCATATCGACGTAGCATGGTTATGGACTCTCGGGCAAACCATTCGCAAATCTGGTCGTACCTTTAGCACTGTGCTGCGCTTGATGGAGCAGTATCCGGGCTATATTTTTTCGCAGAGCCAGCCGCAGCTCTACCAGTATACGCAGCAGTACTTTCCCGAAATCTTTACGCAGATTAAGGAGCGGGTGAAGGAAGGGCGCTGGGAACTTATGGGCGGCACATGGGTCGAGCCGGATTGCAACTGCATCGGCTCGGAGTCGCTGGCGAGGCAGTTTTTGTTAGGACGAAACTACTTCCGCAAGCATTTCGGCGATGTGGATACGCCAGTGCTGTGGCTGCCTGATACCTTCGGCTACAGTTGGGCACTGCCACAGTTAATCAAGCAAGCAGGGATGAAATATTTCATCACACACAAGATGAGCTGGAATCAGTACAACCAGATGCCCAATCAGCTTTTGTGGTGGCAAGGCTTGGATGGCACTCGCGTCCTCACCCACTTCCTGACCACGCCATCGGACTGGGTGTATCTACCCCACACGACCACCTACAACGGACAGGCAAACGCCGCCGAAGTATTTGGAACGTGGAACAATTTCCGCCAGAAGGAAACGCACAACGAATTGATGACTGCTTACGGCTATGGCGATGGCGGCGGCGGCCCGACGCGGGAAATGCTCGAAAATATTGAGCAGTTGGGCAATTTCCCCGGCGCACCGCGCGTCCGCTATGGCACCGTGCGCGAGTACATGGAAAGGGTCGAAAGCGAAATCGCCGACGATCTTCCGACATGGAATGGTGAGTTCTATCTGGAATATCATCGGGGCACATTCACCAGTCAGGCGCGCAACAAGCGCAACAACCGCAAGAGCGAATTTTTGCTCCACGATGCCGAATTCATGGCAGCATGGGCGGCGCTGGCAACCGACTACGATTATCCCTATGAAGATGCGAACAAGGCGTGGGAACTGATCTGCCTGAACCAATTCCATGACATCTTGCCAGGATCATCCATAGAGGCGGTCTATACCGACAGCGATAAGGATTACGAAGCGATCCGCAAACTTGGCGAGAAAATACGTGAGAGTGCTTTCGATGCTCTCACCCGAACGCTCCCTGCCGGAAGCGCCGTGATGGTCATCAACAGCACGTCGTTTGCGGGTGGACGTGTTGGTTTCCTCGCAGGCCGCAGCGCACCGCTCGCGGATGCAAACGGTATGGCGCTGCGGATACAGTCTGTCGATGGCGGTACGCTGGTCGAAGTGCCTGATCTTCAGCCATACAGCGTGATAGCGTTAAGCGAAAGAGCTTCTGCGGTACCATCGTCAAGTGGGCTGCTGGCGACGACACAATCCGACGGACAAACGATTCTCGAAAATTCGCTGCTGCGTGTTGAATTTAACGCGGTGGGCAGCATCACACGGCTTTACGATAAATCCGCCGAGCGCGACGTGCTGCCACAAGGCGAACAGGGAAATGTCCTGCTGGCTTTTGAAGATCGCCCGCTCAACTTCGACGCATGGGACATCGACATCTTCTACGAAGACCGCACGGAGAAGATCGAGCAGGTCGAAAGCCTGTCGATCACCGAGCAGGGGCCGCTGCGCGCTGCGCTGGAGATCGTCCGCCGCTATCGTAGCAGCACCATCCGCCAGAAAATATACCTGTACCACAACAGCAAGCGCCTCGACTTTGACACATGGATCGACTGGCACGAGCAGCACATTCTAATCAAGGTCGCTTTTCCGGTGGATGTCCTCAGCCCAACCGCGACGTTTGACGTACAGTGGGGCAATGTCGAGCGCGCGACACATCGCAATACATCATGGGACATCGCCCGATTTGAAACCTGCGCGCACAAGTGGGCAGACCTCAGCGAAGGCAGTTATGGCGTCGCGCTGCTCAACGATTGCAAGTACGGCTATGATGTCCACAACAACGTCATCCGCTTAAGTCTGCTCAAAAGCGCGACCAATCCTGATCCGAACGCCGATCAGGGTGAACACTGGATGACCTACAGCCTACTGCCGCACATTGGCGATTGGCGAAATGAGGTCGTTGCGGCTGCCTACGACCTGAACGATCCGCTCATTCTGCGGCGGGTCGATGGCAGCGCGTCGTCTGCGTCTGCACCCGGTTCGCTGGTTGCCGTCGATACGTCGAATGTTATCATCGAGACGGTCAAAATGGCGGAAGACGGCGGCGGCTTGATTGTGCGCCTGTTTGAAAACGAACGAAGCCGGGGCAAAGTCAGGATCACAACCGGATTTAACCTAACGGCGGCGTATATCTGCAACCTGCTTGAAGAAAACGAGCGGGAGTTGTTGATTGATGGCAACACCATCCAGATCGACATCACACCCTATCAAATTCAGACTTTGCGGCTGGTAGCGAACTAAGCATCCCTACATAGAAGTGAGAGCGCTTGACAACGTTGATTACAGTTCAAGCGCTCCCCAGAAATCGCCACTTTATAAGTAAAATCTAGTTGTATAGTCCCAAAGTGTGGTGGGAGGGGTCGAATAGGAATCGTTCGGGCTGCGCTTGCCACTGCTGACAGATGTATTCATAGGGTGTTAGTCCCTTCAGTGTCTTGAGTCGCTTGGCAAAATTGTAGGCCATCAAGAAGGTCGCTAGATGATCACGAAGCTGCTGATGCGTGTCGTAGTAGTAACGGTAAACCGTCGCCTCTTTCAGGGT
>JACMMD010001159.1 GCA_014379235.1 Anaerolineae bacterium | reverse complement strand
GTTCACAGCGACATCAAAGGCGAGGACATCGCCAGTATCATCCTACGGATGCACAGCGGCGCGACGGTGCAGATCAACATGGGCTTCGCCGAAAACTATCTCGAGCACGAAGCGTTTCCGCAGACGTTGATGTTCGTCGAAGGCACACTCGGCACATTGGAACTAGCAGCAGATTACAGGGTGCGCGTGACAACGCACGACGGCACTTTTGCCCGCCGCATCGCCCCGCCGCGCTATGCATGGGCCGACCCGGCTTACGAAATCGCTCATGCCAGCGTCGTACCCTGCAATGCTGATATTCTTGCATCATTGCGTGGCGAGAAGCCCGCCGAAACCACAGGCGAGGATAACCTGAAAACCGTGCGCCTCGTGTTCGCCGCTTATGAGTCGGCTGCGCGTGATGAGGTCATCAAGTTTTAGATGCGCGCCGCGATCATTCATGCGCCGCTAAATATGCAATTCGGGATGTGGCCAATGCCACAGCCCGCCCTTAACGAAGTGCTGGTCGCTGTCGGGGCAACAGGCGTTTGCGCGGGCGATATGTACTTTTATCTCGGCAAGAACCCCTATGCGCGCTATCCGCAGGTATGTGGCCACGAAATCGCCGGAACGATCATCGAAGTTGGCGCAGGCGTAACGGGCCTTTCGGTGGGGATGCGTGTTGCTGTCGAGCCGTTCATTAGCTGCGGCCACTGTTACCCTTGTCGCGTCGGCAAAGGTAACTGCTGCGCGAACCTGCAAATCATCGGCATCCATCATCCCGGCGGCTTTGCTGAATTCGTGACCGCTCCCGCTACCCATGCCCATTGCATACCGGATGCACTCTCGCTGGTCAAAGCATCCTTTGCTGAACCTGTTGCGATAGCGGTTCACGCTTGTCGTCGTGGGAACGTGGGCGCGGAAACCGTGCTGATTATGGGCTGCGGCCCGATTGGACTCGCGCTCATCGAAGTCGCTAGAGCGCGTGGGGCGCGGGTGATCGCCGCCGATCATCATGCGTCACGCCTCGAAACAGCGTCACAGCTTGGCGCGGAAGTGCTGCTCTCCGACGATCACTTGCTCGAAGCGGTCTATGCCAAGACCAACGGCGAAGGCGCGCCAGTGGTCATCGAAGCGACTGGCAGCATCAGCGCGATGGAACTCAGCATTGAACTTGTGGCCGCTGGCGGGCGTATCGTGATCGTCAGCCTCGCCAACAAAGGCGCTCAAGTCTCGCTGCCCGCGCTAGATTTCACACGCAAAGAGATGACCATTCTCGGCTCACGCGCATCCACCGATTGCTTTCCAGAGGCGCTCGACCTGCTGGCCAGCGGAGCGCTGCGCTATCCACAATCGGCCACCGAGTTCAGTTTGTGGGATGCGCCGGAACTGTTTCAACGACTAGCAGAGGATAAGAGCATTGTGCAAAAAGCCGTTCTCATTAATGAATAACACTACGGCGTGTCCTGCTGAACGTCATTGAAGAACGTAATCGACCCCGTTTGACCGCCCTTGAAAATCATCTCAAGCCCATCCGCAGGTGAGCCGGGAGCATAAGCGTGGCAGAAGGGCATGGCTGTCGCAAACGGCGCTTTGACTTCCACCGCTTCGATGCCCAATGCGCGCATCACATAGCTCGACGTGTCGCCGCCGGAGAGGACGACGCGCTGCAAACGGCGCTGCTCCAAAATGCTGCGCGCAATGCTGCCGAGTTTCGCGCCCAGTAGACTGCCGCTCGATAACTTGATGGCTTGCTCGTCGTAGCCCATGCGCTCAAGTTGGCGGTTGGTGGCTGCAATACGCGGGTCTTGTGGGCCACGCGCTGAATGCACGATCACACTGCGGCCCGTGCCCAGCAGTTCCAGCGCATTGTTGATAGCCGACTGACGCGCTTCAGCGGCGCTATCTTCGGCTAATAACGCTTCCGGCTCTAGCGCGATTTCAGCAAAACCAGCGGCCAGCGCCGCGTCGATTTGCCGTTCAGTCACGGGCGAACAGCTACCCGACAGCACCAGCAGTTGATCGACAGGGCCGAGTCGGGGCAGCGTCGGACGCTCGTCGAGGATACC
>JACMMD010000125.1 GCA_014379235.1 Anaerolineae bacterium | reverse complement strand
TGTTTCAGATAATCCAATAGCCATGCGTCATTGTTCGTATTGATACGCACGATTTCTAATTTTTGGTCGTTTGAGGTGACGAAGCGATGAGTGTTGAAATCGACAGGAACGCGAAACATATCATTCCCTTTGCTACCTGATACCACAGTTTACCACTCAGGGCGCAATATATTGCGCCCTACCGCCAAGATTTTTGAACTTATAACTGACAACTAATGACTGACAACTCAATAAGGAGAAGCGATGGACAGAAACGTAATAACCGCAGTCAAGATGATCGACGCCATCGAAGGGCGCGTCGGGGGCTACCTCGTGGTGTGGGGTGACTCGCAGCGGCGCGATCTACAGGGCGAATACTTCACGCCGGAGACGGATTTAGGGCTGGCGTGGTACGCGCAAAGGCCAGTGCTTTACCATCACGGATTGGATGGCGACCTTAAGGCCGCTGTCATCGGCGTGATCGACACGCTGATGCCTGACGCGGTAGGCATCTGGGCCGAAGCGCAGTTGGATATGCGCCAGCGCTATGTGCGCGTGGTGCAAAAGTTGATTGATCGCGGCGTACTGGGCTGGTCGTCGGGCAGCCTGCCGCATCTGGTCGAAGTCATGGATGATGGACGCATCAAACGCTGGCCCATCGTCGAAGGCAGCCTCACTCCCACCCCTGCTGAACCGCGCCGGACAGATGTCCGCACCATCAAGAGCGCCTACGACGCGCTGGGGCTGGACACAGGGCGGTTGGGGCTAAACAGGGTCGAGGCGCAAGGTTCAAGGTTCGAGAACGATAATCAAGGAGAAGAGCAACACATGGATAAGGAATTTGTCACCATTCCGGTGAATGACGACGAGAACATGCCGCAGACCGCGGCCCGCAAACGCCTGCCGAGCGACAGCCGTGACGCGCTCAAGGGCATGAATGGCAGCATCAGCGTCGGCAGCCCGTTTGATCGGCTCGACGCGATGGACTTGCTGCACGGCTACATGCTGCTGCGCTCGGCCAAGAGCTTTCACGGCGTCAGCGAACAGTACGCCAACGCGCTGTCGTACAAAACGCGCAAGTCGGGCATGAGCGCACTCAAGGCCGACGAGCTGACGCACAGTACGCTCACAGGTTTCGGCGACGAATGGGTTCCTGACCTGTGGAGCGCGCAAATCTGGAACAAAGCGCGGCTGGAAAACACCATTCTGCCGCTTTTCCAGTCGGTGGAAATGCCGAGCAATCCGTTCGAGCTTCCGATTGAGGGCGCGGATCCTTCAGTCTACTTCGTGCCGGAAACCACCGACGAAAACCATCTGTCCTTGGGCAGCGGCAACCCCATCCCCGACAGCAAAATCGGGTCGGGCAAGGTGCAGCTTGTAGCTAAGAAGTTGGCGCTGCGCGTGGGTTTCAGCGCGGAACTGGTAGAAGATGCTATCATACCGGTGTTGAACATCTACCGCGAACAGGCCATGCGGGCCATCACCGATAGCATCGACTATGTGCTGCTGAATGGCGATACAACTGCGGGGGCGACGGGCAACATCAACAGCGACAACGGTGCGCCCGCGACGAATGCGCGCTACATGGCGTTCAATGGTCTGCGAAAGCTGCCGCTGATTACGCAGACAACCAACCGCGTCGATGCGGCCAACGTCGCGCCATCGCTGACGCTGCTGCGTTCGGCGCGCTTCAAGATGCCGACGCGCTACTCGGCGCGTCCGAACGATCTGGCGTGGGTGGTCGATGGCGCGACCTATGCCAAGTTCCTCGCTATGACCGAGTTTCTGACGATGGACAAGGCCGGCCCATTGGCGACAGCGATGACCGGACAGATCGGTTTTGCCGATGGTATCCCGGTGTTCGTCAGCCCGGAAATGGCGCTGACGGAAGCGGATGGTAAAGTGGGTACGGGCACGAATGATCGCGGAACGGCGCTGTGTGTGGCACGTCCGCGCTGGTTCGTGGGCTACCGCCGCCGCATCGCGGTGAGCGTGGACTACCTGCCGTACTACGATGCCTATCAGTTGACGGCGACGGTGCGTTTGGCGTTCGCGCCATTCGACAACGACGCGGCCAGCGCGTTGTTCAACATCGCGGTCTAGTCTAAAAACTATCGGGGCGGCGGCAAACTACGTTTGCTTGGCCGCCCCAATAACTACTGCGATGTTTTAAGAAAGTGTCAATTTTGCCCCGCACGATTCGCGGATTACCAGTTCAATCGGCAGAATCATAGATGGCGACAGCGCCATCGGGTGATTACGCTCGGATAGCAGAAAGCGCAGTGCATATTCACCCATCTCATGCATCGGGATATTCACGGTTGTTAGCGCGGGACGTATCATCTTGGAGATTTCAGTGTTGTCGATGGACACGATAGCCACATCGTGCGGCACACGCCGTCCGTTGTCGTGAAGTGCCGCAATCGCGGAAATCGCAGCTTCATCGTTCGCGGCGAAAATCGCCGTGATGTCCGGCGCGTTATGGATGAGATCGACGGTTAGCTCATAGGCCGAAGAAATCATACGCTGCGTATCCAACGCCCGCATCAGGGCGGCGTCAAAAGTCATGTCGTGCATCATCAGCGCTTGCTTATAACCGACTATACGCTGGTCAGGAATGGCAAGAAAGCCAATTCGACTATGACCTAACCGAATGAGATGCTCCACCGCCATCCGCGCCGCCGCCACCAGATCGAGAATGAGCGTGGGCAAGTTGTAAATCGGCTGTTCAAGACAGATGATATTGTCGATGCGTTCGATCATCTGCGGGATCAGTTTCTCGTGGTCAGGGTCAGACAGAATCAACTCAGGCAGCAGTAAAAGCAGCGAGGAAATTTCCTCACGATGAATGTTCTTGTTGAAAAAAACCGGGTCTTTCAGCGCATCGAAAAAACTAAAGAAACGAATATGCTGGTTAAGCTGGTGCGCGGTGTCAAACAGCCCCGCCAGAATGACGCTGTAATACGGACGCTCTAACAGGTTGTAGCCCTTGCCACCTGCGATCACGCCAATGGAGTTCTGTGCTGCATTGCTGCCGAGTTTGAGACGCTGCGCGTGTTTGTTGGGGCGGTAGCCAAGCTCCTGTATCGCCGTCAAAACTCGTACCCGCGTTTCCTCAGAGACGTTGCGCGGCCCATTGTTGAGGACGTAAGACACCATCGCCCGCGATACACCTGCATGTCGGGCAACATCTTCTTGTGTCACGATGTCGGGTTTATCTTTGTTCATGCTGCCTCATGCTACTTTCGTTCCATGCCATCTTACCCCTTTAACATCTCGCCTCCTAGAGGCGCGCCTTAGCGCAAACGATTGCTCGTTTCTTCGCAGACTCGTTGACTCCTCGAATATTGCGAGTATATAATCGTCTACAGGTGTCGTCAACACGTGTAGATTGAGACACTGTTAAATTTTTACGCGGTAGTTAGAGTTATTTTTGAAAGGCAAATATGACTTATAGGGTGTCTACGCGGTTTCGGCGTGCGGCCCTTTCGCTCGACGGAAGGCTCACGGTTCTGCCACCGCTCATGCAAGCCAGTAGTGGCCGAGCGTCCGGCAGCCTTTCTTACTCAACAAGCTGCTTTCTTACCTGCAAAGCGCTGCATTTACGCCCAACCTTGTGTTGAGCGGGGGGCAGCGTTTTGGCTTATTTAAGTTAACCAACGGGCAGGACTACGGTCTTGAGTAAAAGCCCGTCAGAGGCGGATAACCGCTGAAAGGAGCTTCAAATCCGCGAATTCGTTAACCCGTTTCGCCAATGTAAATGACCGTCAGGCATTAACTATTTAAGGAGAGGGTTTCGTGAAGAAATTAACATTTATCGCGCTCTTGCTTGTGCTCGTGTCGATGTTCGGGCTGAGTATGGTTGTTCATGCACAGACGGAAGTTGAGCTTTCGGCGTGGACGCACGATCAACTTTACCTCGATTACTTCACCTCACGCCTTGAAGAATGGGAAGCAGCACACCCCGACATCACCTTTACCTACGATTTTACGGTGATCCCCAATTCGGCGGAAGCCTATCTTCAGGCGCTTTCAGCAGGTGAAGAAGTGCCGGATTTACTGGGCATCGAGCAGGGCGGCTTCCCCAATTTCATGAAGAACGGCGTTATCGCCAGCAATTTCCTCGACATAACAGACCGTGTGGGTGATCGCCGTGACGAATACGCCGAAGGGCGCTGGTCGATCTACTCCTACGAGGGACGGCTGTTCGCGCTCGAAAGCTCGCTGACGGCTTCGGTGATGTACTACCAGCCAGCAATCTTTGAAGAGCATGGGATCGAAGTGCCGACGACGTGGGAAGAAATGTTGGCCGCGGGTGACATCTTGGGCCCGGAAGGGATCTCGCTGTCAGTGGCGACCAACAACGGCAACTTGTTCCAGATGCTGCTGAACCAGCGCGACGGCCAGATATTCGATGAGCAGGGTAACTTCGTACTTGGCGACGAGCCAAACCGCTCGTTAGCGATTGAAGTGGCCGATTTCCTCCAACGCGCTGTCGCCAACGGCACGCTGTTCGTCGTGCTTGGCGACGATATGTGGTCAGGCGCGACCCTCCCCACCGCATATCGTGAGGGACGGTTGGCCAGTATCGTCATGCCCGATTGGTGGTCAACCTGCTGCTTGCAACCCGGCGTCGAAGACATGGCCGGGCAGTGGCGCGTGGCCGCGCCCCCGCGCTGGGAAGGCGGCGGTTACGGTACGTTGGTCTGGGGCGGCACAGGCTGGGCGGTGAACAGCCAATCGCCGGATGCCGAAATCGGGTGGCAGTTCCTTGAGTTCATGTATATGGGTGTCGAGAGCCAAGTCCAGCGTTTCGAGCAGATCAATATGTTCCCGAATATGTTGGAAGCAGCGGCAGACCCGCGTGTGACCAGCCTGACAGACCCATTCTACGGCGATCAGGCCATCGGCGAAATCTACGCCGAACTCGCGCCGGAAGTGCCTGTCTGGTATCAAGGCGAGTTCCGCTCGAACTTCTTGCAGTCCGCTGCTGACAACCTGCCGCTGTTGTTTGATGGCACGATGACACCGGAAGGCTTCGTGGATGAGGTCATCAGCCTCACGCAAGACGCTATCGACTTCGGTTTCTAATCCGGGCGCGGCTCATGAGGAATGACACGCTTGCAAAGCAGTTGCTTTCAATGGAGAACCGCTCCGCTTGAAAGAGGCAGTCGCAGCATGTTAGGGGCGAGCGGCAACTCGCCCCTAACGCAACCACTCCCTCTATTATGAGCGAAAGTGACTGGATAGACAGCGCCTTTACACGAGCATTCGGAGGCAATTGTGGCAACATCCAATGCAGCGCACGCGCTGGCCGTGCCAGCGCGTGAACGCAGAACGTGGCGTCAAGATAAATACGCACCGTACTTTTTTATCTCCCCTTTCTATATTCTGTTTGCACTGTTCTTTCTGTTCCCGACCCTGTTCGCGCTAGTGCTGGGTTTCTTCAAGTGGAGCGCGCTCGGTACGCCGGAATGGTTCGGCTTGCGGAACTACGAGCGCCTTTTCTCCGACGATCAGTTCTGGCAGTCCGTTCGAAATACATTCTTTTATGCCAGCGCCAGTTTATTGGTCGTCATGCCGTTAGCGCTGTTGGAAGCAATGGCGCTCAATTCAAAGCGATTGAAATTCCGCACGTTCTGGCGCGCGGTGTACTTCGCGCCGATTGTCGTCTCGACGGTGGCCGTGTCGCTGGTGTTCCGGCTGCTGTACAACAACGAATATGGCTTCATCAACACTGCACTGCTGGCATTCGGCGGCGCGCCTATCAACTGGCTAGGCGATACCAACACGCTGAAAATCGCGGTCATGGGTATTGTGGTCTGGCGCTGGACGGGGCTGCTGTCGGTCTACTTTTTAGCTGGTTTGCAATCTATCCCCGAAGAACTTTATGAAGCGGCGGCCATCGACGGCGCGACTTCGTGGCAGCGCTTTCGCAGTATCACCCTGCCTACGCTGCGCCCAGTGATTTTGTTTGTGTCGATCATCGTGCTGATCGGCTCGATGCAAATCTTCGACGATCCGCAGGTGTTGTTCGGCAACGCCACTCCCGGCGGGCCGGGCAACAGCGCGCTGACGATGGTGCAGTATTTGTATCGGCGCGGCATCGGCGATCTGCTGTTCGGTTATGCGTCCGCTGTCGGCTTGTTTTTGTTCATCGTGATTTTCATCCTGTCGCTGATTCAGTTCCGGGTGCTGCGGGGGTTCGATAACGAATAATTATGGTTACATCACCGACAAGACGCCGTGTTGGAACGCTTGCCTTAAACCTCGCTGTTGCTATCGGCGGCATCATTAT
>JACMMD010000124.1 GCA_014379235.1 Anaerolineae bacterium | reverse complement strand
CTGGTGCGCGTGGGGCTGGCCTCGCTGCTGGCCGGTTATCCTGATTACGCGGTGGTGGGGCAGATCGGCGGCGGCGATGCCTCTCTGCTGCAATCCGGCGCGTATGAACCCGATGTGGTGATGTGGGATTTGGGTTGGGAGCCGCAGTCCGCGCTGGAACGCATCACCGAACTGAAAGACCTTGATCTGCCGATTGTGGCGCTGCTGCCCGACGATGCCATCAGCCATGCCGCCGACGCATGGGCTGCCGGGGCGCGGGGACTGCTGCCCCAAAACGCCGACGCCGATATGCTGGTTTCGGCGCTGGCAAGTGTGTCGCTCGGATTGGTGGTGCTGCATCCGGCGCTGTCCGAAGCGCTGTTCGCGGGCGAACGATTGCCCGCCGCTCCCGCCGAATCCCTGACACCACGCGAACTGGAAGTCTTGAAATTACTGGCCGAAGGTCTGCCGAATAAGACCATCGCCCGCCGCTTGAGCATCAGCGAACACACCGTCAAGTTTCACGTCAACGCCATTTTGAGTAAGCTCGGCGCGCAGAGCCGCACCGAAGCAGTGGTTCGCGCTACGCGAATGGGACTGGTGATGCTGTAGTAGGGGCGAACCGGCGTGTTCGCCCGAATGTGGGCAGACACTAGGTCTGCCCCTACCTATCGAACCTATCCCTTCGACTAGGCCCGTCCTCTACCAACGATTGATTTACCAAAAACGCTTTCCGACGACAATAGATTCAACAAAACGAATCCAACCCAACCCGGTGTAGGGGTCGGTCAATCGACTGACCCCTACCCACTAAATCTCACTATCAAGGAGCAGTAAAACAAATGGCTGAAGTTCTCACAAGCCTATCTGACGCAATGGCCGAACTCGTTGAAACGGCCAGCAAGAGCATCGTTCGTATTGAAGCGCGCCGCCGTTTGCCCGCAACGGGTATCGTGTGGTCGGCGGATGGTGTCATCCTCACGGCACATCACATCATCGAAAGCGATGAAGAAATTCAAATCGGTCTGCCCGACGGTTCGACAGCGGCGGCGGTTCTGGTCGGGCGTGACCCGTCCACCGACGTAGCCGTGCTGCGCGCTCAAGGTACGGTCAGCCTGACCGCGCCGACATGGGCCGAACTCGACACTGTGAAGGTGGGCCATCTGGTGCTGGCGCTAGGTCGTCCCGGCGATCAAGTTCAGGCAACGCTGGGCGTGATAAGCGCCCTCAGCAGCCAATGGCAGGGCCCGCAGCGCGGCGGTGGTCGTGGACGCGGTGGCCGTCGCGGCGGCGGGCGTGGACGCGGCTTCCCATTCGGCGGTGGTGATGGCGGCGAACGCGATAACGTAATCTATCGCCGTGAAGGTGGCGGCCAGCAAGACACGTTCGTGCAAACCGACGTGGTGATGTATCCCGGTTTCTCCGGTGGGCCACTGGTCGGGGCAGGTGGTCAAATTCTCGGCATGAATACGTCGGCATTGATGCGCGGCATCAGCCTGACGATCCCAACGCCGACCATCCGCCGCGTGATCGAAACGCTGCTCACGCATGGAAAGGTACGGCGCGGCTATTTGGGCGTGACCGCACAGCCGGTCAAGCTGCCCGATAATCTGGCGCAGGAACTCGATCAAGAAGTCGGCCTGATGGTTATCGCCGTTGAGCCGGACAGCCCCGCTCACAAGGGCGGCATGGTATTGGGCGATGTGCTGGTTGCGCTCGGTGATGATGCGGTGGAAAACGTCGATGAACTGCTGTCGCTGCTGCGTGGCGATCAGGTGGGCAAGGCATTGAAGGCGCGAATCGTTCGCGGCGGACAGGTACAGGAAGTTGAGGTGACAATTGGTGAGCGGAGCTAATAGCGTAGTTAACACAGACGAAAATGGCGCGGCGGGTTTCGACCTGCTGCGCCAACTCAATGACGAAATCACAGGCGTGATCGACCATGTTTGGCAAAGCCTCGTGCAGGTCAGCGATGGCGAGATGGGCGGCGGCGCGGGCACGATCTGGCATTCGGATGGCTTGATCGTCACCAACGCGCACGTCGTCGGCAATCGTTCGCGGTTGGATGTGACACTGCCCAACGGCGAAGTGTTACCCGCGCAAGTGCTGGCTCTTGCAGCGGATTACGATCTCGCGGCGCTGGTGGTCGAAGCCGACGGCCTGCCGACGATTGAACCCGGCGACTCGAAGAAGCTCTCTCCCGGTGAATGGGTGTTCGCGGTAGGGCATCCTTGGGGCGTATTGGGCGCGGTAACGGGCGGCGTGGTCATCGGCATGGGCGGACAACTGCCCGAACTGCCGCAGACCGGACGCGATTGGTTGGCCGTCAACCTGCATATGCGCCCCGGTCATTCCGGCGGGCCGCTAGTCGATGTGCGCGGTAGGTTAGTCGGCGTCAATACTATGATTACCGGCCCGGATGTAGGCTTCGCTGTACCCGTCCATGTCGTGAAAGCGTTCTTGAAAGAGGCGCTCAAAGATCAGGTTGCGGAAGCGGTCTAGAGTCAGATTGCAATCCATTCCGGGTTAGTAGTGGCGCAGCGCGCTGCGCCACTACTAACCCGGTTTAGAAAAAGCTGCGACAACTATTGTCGCAGCTTTTTCGTTTATTAAACTGTGCATAATTACCCATTCATACTTTGTGCAATTGTCTAATTTCTGTGTTACGATAATGTTGCAAATTACGAAATGTACAATTGTTTCGACCTTAGCACACCATAATTTATGTAATATGTGGTGTATCGCTCCGATTGTTGAGGTAGTGCCGGAAGATATGATTATGCTTCACATTTCAGACGCGCAGCGACAAAAAGCGCTGCTCGACGCGATCTT
>JACMMD010001158.1 GCA_014379235.1 Anaerolineae bacterium | reverse complement strand
TGTTACAGAAACAGGTGCGGGAATTATGCTGGGCAGTCGCTATCCTTATGGACAGGTGACAGCGGCGGAACTGCGGCAGGCACTGGATACTGTGCTGACTAATCCAAGCTATCGTCAGCGGGCGCGCCAGATGGGGGATACACTCAAAGCAGCCGGTGGCTATCTTCAGGCTGTCGCGGAAATCGAAACCTTACTGGGTGATAAGGCACAGATTCACGATCACGTTCTGGCATGAGCGAATGTAAACGGGCCGCGTCATAAGTTGCGGCCCGTCATGCAAAATGCTGGCGGTCAATGTAATTTGAGGATAATCTATCAGCAAAATAATAGGATAAGACTTCAGTGGAAAACGCGAGATTATTCTTCCTGCTGTTAGGAGTGTTGAGCTATCTCACAGGCTGTAATTCGCTGACGCCGACAGAGATAGGCGCGTCAGAAGTTGGCGTCGTGGCCGATCCAATCGCTGGAAGCCTAACTGTCCTTCTGCCTGGTTCCCACCTCGTAGACCCGACTCACACCGTCACAATTTATCCAACGGCGGTACAGAGTTTCACGATTCACAGTGCTTCAGGTAGTCCTTATGACGCCGTTACG
Source organism: Anaerolineae bacterium (assembly GCA_014379235.1). Taxonomy (GTDB): domain Bacteria; phylum Chloroflexota; class Anaerolineae; order Aggregatilineales; family Phototrophicaceae; genus JACMMD01. The sequence goes on along the minus strand of JACMMD010001158.1, from coordinate 2,182 downwards.
GTACGTTTTGCGGATGGCGAGGAAGCAGCTATCGATGCTTCTGTTTTGTTCCTTGTTGATGTCGCAAATCTGACGCAGCTTTACAGCTCTTGGCAAGATCGCTATTTAGATGATTTTATTCTCCCAACCATGCGTGGGGTAATCCGTGATATCGCGTCTCAGTATACCGCCGAAGAGATGGTGGGCGAGGCACTGCTGACGTTGGAGGATGAGATTCAAGCTGAACTTGCCACCCGCTTTGGCGAACAGGGATTAATCGTAAATGACTTTTTAGTACGGAGTATCACCTTTTCCGACGAATTCACGCAAAGGATGGAAATGCAGGCCATCGCTACGCAAACCGCTTTGCCTCAATAGGATGGGCATTTTGTTTACAGAGCGCATCACCTACTCGATCATGCAGGTCAACTCCTAGCCAAAGGTTGAATAGTCAAATCGTGATGCAGCGATTACAGTCAACAGAACTATCATTCGCCGCCCGATGGAGACCATCCGATGCTGGATAAACCGATCCCTACGCTTTACGACTGGTGCGGGGGCGCACCCGCGCTTGAACGCTTAACCAGCGTCTTTTACCGCCGCGTGCTTGACGACGCCATTCTTGGCCCGATCTTCGCCGGGATGGACGCCGACCATTCTCAGCATGTAGCCTTGTGGTTGGGCGAAGTATTTGGTGGGCCGAAAATGTATACGCAAGAACATGGCGGCTATCCACATATGGTCTCGAAGCACATCAATCTCAGACTCAAAGAAGCGCAGCGAGCACGATGGGCACAGCTTATTGCCGCATCTGCGGATGAAGCAGGTTTGCCCGCTGATCCTGAGTTTCGCTCGGCGTTTGTGGCCTATATCGAATGGGGCACACGCCTCGCGCTGGCAAATTCGCAGGAAGATGCGACACCAGCACCCCAAGCCCCTGTTCCACGCTGGGGATGGGGCGAAGCCCCACCCTACAATCCGCCTGAATAAAGCGGCATCAGTTGGCAACTTGTACACTGGCACTGGTTAATTGCGTCAAATCGTAGTCTCAAATGATTGAGAGAAATACAGCGGTTCTTATAAGGGCGCAGACATTCTGCGCCCCTACAGTTTGCCTTAATTAGAGGTTCGACCAGAAACCACTAGCGATGATTCCCTTAACTACAGGTACAATTGATTATTACACTGGCGTGGTTTTTGCTAGGCATTGCACCTGCGCTGTCGAAAAGAGTTGATATGCGATTACGGTTTCCTCTGCTGCTTTTGAGCTTTCTGGTACTGGCAATCACCCCTACCCTGTATGCACAAGAAGTTTCTGGCGAATTGGCCGCGACGTTAGAGGTGCTTTCGCCGCGTGTGGAAGTGCTGCGAGTGAACACCGTCAACTGGATTACAGTCAATCTCGAAGCCATCGTCGGCGTGGGCGATACGATTCGCACCGATTCTACAGGGCGGGCGCGCATCACCTTTTTTGCAGATGGCACGGATACCGAAATACTGCCGAACACGGAGTATCGCATCACCGAATTTCAAAGCAGCGGCGACTCGTTCGATCTGTCGGTGGATTTGATAATTGGACAAACGACGCAGCGCCTCAGCCGCCTCTTAGACGCGAACTCGACCTACGAAGTGAATACGCCGGGCATGGCATTGGCGGCGCGTGGCACGGAGTTCACGACCCGTGTGCTGCCAACCGGACGTTCCGCGATGCTGGTCTCCGAAGGCAATGTGAACGCGACTGACGGTGAAGAAAGCGCCGCAGTCCCGGCCAGTTTCGGCGTTCGCGCTGATGAAGAATTGAGCGCTGTCGTTCAGGCGCGCTCCTTTGAAGAACTCGACGCCGCGCTCGATGGCTGTGTCGCCAGTGTGCAAACGTTGGACGACGTGCGCTTGAACGTTCGCACCGGCCCGGGTCTCGATTTCCCGGCGGTGGGCACGATTGCCCCGTCGGAGATCACACGCTTCACAGGCGTGATTGAATCCGGCGCATGGTATCGCATTGAGTTTCGCGGCGCTTATGGCTGGATACTATCGAGCAGCGCCGATGTCGATGAAGCCTGCGCCGGACTGCGCGTGTTCGCGGACAACTACGGGCCAGAAGATGCCACACTGTATACGTCGCTCGGTGACGAAATCAGCCTTGAGGACTTGGCCGCTGCGCCCGAAGCTAACGAAGTTAGCCCCGAAGCTACTGAATCCCCCA
>JACMMD010001157.1 GCA_014379235.1 Anaerolineae bacterium | reverse complement strand
GGGCTGGCTTACGAGTCAGCCCTCGGTGATATTCTCGATGCGGAGTCGCTGCGGGCCGCCTGCAAGGGCTGCGATTGGGTGTTTCATGTGGCCGCCGTCGCGGATTACTGGCGCGCAGATCATTCGCGCATGATGGAAGCCAACGTCGAAGGCACACGCCGCGTCCTTGCAGCGGCGCGAGAAGCGGGCGTCAAACGGGTGGTGTTCACCTCTAGCGGCGCGGCAGTCGGGCATCGTGACGACGATCAGCCCGCCGATGAGAATGTGCCTTTCAATCTACCGCCGGAACAGTTCCCGTATGGTTACAGCAAATGGCTGGCGGAAGAAGTCGTGCATGAGGCCGTGCGGATGGGGCAAGATGTGGTGATCGTCAATCCGGCGGTGATCTTGGGCCCCGGTGACCTCAACTTGATTTCTGGCAGCATCGTCCTCGAAATTCGCCGCCGCCAGTGGACGACGCCGATTACGTCGGGCGGCGTGACGGTCATCGACGTGCGCGACGTGGCAAAAGCGCATCTCGCCGCCGCCGAACATGGCCACGCTGGCGAACGTTATCTGCTTGGCAACGAAAACGTTTCACACCGTGAACTGATGACCACCACTGCCGATGTGGTGGGTGTGCCGCGTCCGTTTTTCGTTGTCCCTAATTGGCTTGTCCCAATCGTTGCGACAGTGGTAAGCATCGCCCGTAAGCTGCACATCCCCACGCCGATTGACAGCAATCAGGTGCGGCTTGGCGCGCAGAATATCTTCTTCGACTGCCACAAAGCATGGGCTGAACTCGGCCAGCCGCAAATCCCACTGCGCCAGAGCTTGCAGGATACCTACGAGTGGTATTGGACGCACGGATTTGTACGATGAAACCGCCCATTTATATCTATGAGCCGGGAGATTTAACCGTTTTTGCATCGCTTGATGATGCTCTCAGCCACATTGAGCCAGTCGATGTATACGAAAATCGCTACGCCGGATACGACGGTGAGGGTAGGTTGCTGCATTTGTCTGCGCGTGACAAAACATTTAGATACCCGATCACCGTCACGCCCGAAGATGTTCCAACCCATCAAGATGATCTGCGAAATCTGCTTGTGCCGTTTCTTGCTCGGTTGGGGGTGGCGCAAGAAACGCTCACTGATGCCACGTTAGACGAACTCTTTACCCTGAGTTTGCCGTACAAGTTTGAGATCAAGTTGTGGCCAAAATGGCTGCGGCGCTGGTTGTAAAAAACTCGTCGCAACTATAAAAATTCGCCCGTCAATTTTATATTTCATATACCCGCTTAACGTTTTCGTGTATAAAGACGTTACTAAGCACATTTCACCTGTCAGAGGGTGAGGAAGGATTTCGCAATGAGGACTCATGGACGACGTTTGAAAAGATTATGGCTCATTCTGATCGCGGTGTGTATCGCCGCAGCCGGAATTTTGCCTGTGGCGGCACAAGGCCCGGCTACACCGATCAGTTTTGGTTCGAACACGGCGGGTGAAGTCAGCGCTGCTGACCCGAATCCCGGTTTTAGCTTCGCGGGTAACGCCGGACAAACGATCACGGTGCAGACGTTGAGCCTGACGGCGGGCTTCGCGCCGCAGTTTGAAGTGTTCAACAGCGCGAACGCCGTTATCCAGAGCGTGGCCAATCCCGGCGGCGAAACGATTGTCGAAGCGACCATTCAGCTTGCCCAAACCGACACCTATGTGATTCGGGTCAGCAGCGCGAACGGCACTCCCGGCCAATTCGTGTTGAGCCTGCAAGAAGGCGGCACACCACTGCCACCGCCGACGCCGCTGGTGGTCAATGAGCCTATGGCTGGTGAAGTGAGCGCCGCGTCACCGATTCAACGCTATCGCGCTGATGCGTCACAGGTGCAAACGCTCACGCTGTCGCTGCAAAGCCAGCTACCCAACAGCGGCCCCATCGTGACTGTGAGCGATGCAGCCACTGGCGAACAGGTGGCCATGCTCAACCCGCGTTTTACACGCATGGCTATCGATATTCCGGCGCTGGTCGCGTCGTATATCTTGACGGTGCAGCACAGCGGCTCTCCCGCTGGTGAG
>JACMMD010001156.1 GCA_014379235.1 Anaerolineae bacterium | reverse complement strand
GAGATTAGGCAGCGGCTCGGCAAAGGACGCATCGACGTTGATGAAATAATTGTCGGGGTTATCGGCGGCGGCGGCGGCTGTCGCGTCGGCCAGTGAATAGCCAACCGTCACCACCACGTCGAAGCCTTCGTCAATGCAAGTATTGATGTTATTCTCAAATTCGGCGGGCGCGCTTGTTTCGATCACCGTCGTTTCGAGATCGAATTCTTCGGCGGCGCGCTCCATGCCTTCGTTCGAGAACTGGTTGAAGCCGCCATCATCCACGCGCCCGACATCGGTAACGAGGCACACCGACTCAATCTCGTCCTGTGCCATGACCGCCGCAGGCACGACACCCAGAATCAATGCCACTAAGAAAAGCAGTTTTCGCATGATGTTCCCTTTCATTCCTTACTAGATACAGTAAGGGCGCAGCATGCTGCGCCCCTACGGAATGTCTGTTCGTGATAAAAAGCAGGGGAAGCAGTCGCCTTAGCTGGCCGCTTCTGTCGCTTCCGCTTCCGGTTCTGCGGTCAACATCGGTTCCGGTGTGGCATCCGGGTCGCTCAGGAGATTGCCCGTTACCGGGTCAACGCCTGTTTCGATGGAGCCATCTTGCAGCCCCGCGAGGATTTCTTCGATCTGCGCGGTAATTTCAGGATCGACTTCCGCATCGTGCGCCTCGGCAAAGCCTACGCCGCCGTTCGAGGCATCGTAAACCACGATGCTGCCGAAAGGTAGTTCTTCGCCTTCGACAATCGACTCAATCGCGCTGTAGGTCGCTATTTCGATACCCTTCAACGCGCTGCTGATGATGTTCTCTGCGCCGGGAGTTTCACCCTCACCGAAGGTGGTATTGTATTCATCGACGTCAACGCCGATGACCGCGACATCTTCTTGCGCCGCATAGCGAATCGCGCCTTGACCAGTGGGGCCGCCTGCGCCGAAGATCACGTCCGCGCCTTCACCGATAAGCTGTTCCGCTGCCGCTGCGCCGCGATCTGCCGCTTCAAAGCTGTCGATATACAAGCCGCGTGTTTCCACTTCGGGGTCGATGTATGCCACGCCTTGCTCAAAGCCGTTGCGGAACTTAACAACCGGGGGAATAGAAATCCCGTATACGCCGCCAACGATGCCGCTCTCGGTTGTCAGCGCGGCCAACGCGCCGACGAGGAAGCCAGCCTGATCTTCACGGAATTGGAGACCGACCATGTTCGGGGGGCCGTCCGCGATGAAGGTGTCCACGCCGATGAAGTAAACTTCGGGATTGGCTAACGCCGCTGCAACAGTTGAGTCAGCCATCGTGAAGCCGACGGTTACGACGATGTCCGCGCCCTCATCGAGGCAGGTGGTGATGTTGGGATCGTAGGCGCTCGGTGAATCGGACTCGATAAAGCTGACATCGAGATCATAATCATCAGCCGCTTCTTCCGCGCCTTGATACGAGAACTGGTTGAAGCCGTTGTCGTTGATACCGCCCGTATCAGAAACAAGGCATACTGATTGAATATCGTCTTGCGCGCCGACGATGAGCGCCGGAATAACGCTTAGGACAAGCAGAGCCAGTACCATCATCACCGATATGTTATGCTTCGCTGCCATATGAAGATTCTCCCTATTTATTGCTACAACAAGTATTTCATTGCGCGATTGACTCACACCATAGTACCGAATCCTGTGGACAAAGCAAATTAACTTTTAGCCTGTAGGCTCTAGCGGCTAGGGAAAAATAAGGGCAGGTCTGAGACCTGCCCCTACCCTGTGCCTGATTTCATTCAGAACTCAGCACTTGGTACTCAGGACTTCTCTACAGCGTGATCGTGGCTTCCAGTTGGTACAGTCCTTCGCCAATCGACTGAACGCTGGCTGCAAGCTGACGTACTCCTACGGGTGGAACTTCGCCGCCGGGAGAAGGCGCGAGCGTATTGAACAGCGCGTTGAAGTTGATGTACAGGTTCGGCGTCTCGGTGGAAATCTCGGTTAAATCGTGCCAGCGCTGTTGGTCAACGAGACGGTTATCACCGCGTTCCGCGTCAAGCGCCCGTTAGCAAGCGGGACGTGGCGGCCGTGAGGTCGTCCTGCCGCATCAAACTTTCCCCCACCAGAAAGCACCGCACGCCATGACCGGCCATCGCCACGAGGTCGGCATGGCTCGCCAGCCCGCTTTCCGCGACAAAGGTGCACCCCGCCGGTGCCCTCCCGACCAATTCATAAGTCCGCTCGAAACTCACCGAAAAATCGCGCAGGTCGCGGTTGTTCACCCCGATCAGCCGCGACTTGAGCCGCAGCGCGCGCTCCAGTTCATCCG
>JACMMD010001155.1 GCA_014379235.1 Anaerolineae bacterium | reverse complement strand
TTCTGATGAAGCTCGGCGCGTATGCGGCGCTGCGCGTCGGCGTTCAGCTTTTGCCGGAAGGCGCGCAAACGCATCTGCCATGGATTGTATTCCTGACGCTGATTAACGTGGTGTACGGAGCGTTCATCGCGTTCCGCCAGCGCGACTTCAAGTACGTGATCGGCTTCTCGTCGGTGAGCCATATGGGTCTGGTGAGCATGGGTATCGCCACCATGAACCTGACAGGCATGACTGGCGCAGGCTTGCAAATGTTCAGTCATGGCGCAATGACGGCGCTGTTCTTCGGTGTGGTCGGTATGGTCTATGACCGCGCCCACACCCGCGATATTCCGAGCCTCGGCGGGTTCATCAAGAAAATGCCGTGGGTCGGGTTTGCGTTCATCGTCGGCGGCCTCACCAGTATGGGTATGCCGGGCTTGAGCGGCTTTATCGCGGAGTTCACCATCTTTCAAGGTATGTGGGAAGCGTCGGAGAGCATCCGCCTGCAAATCGGCAGCTTCACGCTGGAGAATTACTACTCGGTGATTGTGGTGATCGCCGCAATAGGTATCGTCATCACGGCGGCTTACGTGCTGCGCGTGACTAGTCAGGTATTCTTTGGCGAGTTCGACGCGAAAAAGTATCCCGATGTTGGCGACATCGCGCTGACGGATCGTGTCATTCTTCTTTTGCTGGGTGTGCCGCTGCTGGTACTGGGCTTATACCCGGCTGTTATGGCCCCGGTAATCGAAGTTGGACTGCGACCTATAATCGCCATACTTGGCGGTGGTGGGTGAGTGTGATCTTTCGTTGGGAGTCTGGGCGTGGACGATGAGCGGCATGAACCAGAGAAGCCACGCCGCAGTTCCCATGCGAAGCGTCGTGCAGAAGAAGGCCGACGAACAGGGCCTGCATTCAACGATGCACAACGCGCTCAAAAGAGCGATGTGTTTATCGACGTGGAAACGTTAAGATACGTAGTGCGAGGCACAAGAGGTCGGGAGCATGTCTTTGAGATGAATGGGCAACTTCTGACGACGATTGATCGCTCGAACAGCGCGCATCTGCGGAGGCTTCGCTATGGTAATATACGCGAACTCACCGATGAAGAGTTTATGAAGTTTCAGGAGTTGTTCCAATGACGGTTGAAGAACAATTAACCTTAGAGGACGAACTCGAAGATTTTGCAGCAGATTTCGTCAGTGATAAACATTCTGATACCAATCTCCGACGCTTGTTTCAGCGTGAGTCCGGTAAGTGGATTACCGCCCAGCAGCTATGTCATGAACAAGAAGATGTGTTAGCGCGCTTGGGCACTCTCCAAGAATCTGCTGAAGGTACGCTACAAGTGGCGTGGATAGAAAATCCAGAGTCCGCCTATGGCGAGGGATATGTCACAATTCTGTTCTTTGTCGAAAGTGTGTTTTGGAAGACTCTGGCAATTTACAACAAGGCAAGATTGTGTGGCGAAGGCGCGGCGGAATGAGCAGTGATGATGGCAAGAATTCGCTAAAGCGAGGTAGAAGTGGAACCATTTAATTTTCTACAGCAATTACCCGCCATCGCGCCGGAGATCGGTCTAACGATCATGGCGCTGGTGGTGCTGGCGCTGGATTTGTACCTACCAGAGAGCAAGCGCCGAAATATCGCGTTCGTCTCATGTATTGGTTTGGCCGGGCTGGCGATCACGCCGCTCCTGTGGGGGCCGCCGGAAGGTGGCGCGCTGATGTGGGGTGGCATGGTTCGCCATGACGCGCTGGCGCAAATCTTCAAGGTGATGGTGCTGCTGGCGGGGTCGATCACCTGCTTGATGTCCATCGACGTGAAGGGCATCGGCTCGAAGGGCGAGTATTATCTCGTCATCATTGTAGCCACACTCGGCGCGTGTTTGATGAGTTCGTCCGCCGATTTGATTATGCTGTTCCTGGCGCTGGAAACAACCACGATACCGCTGTACATTCTCGCGGCGTTCAAACGCGATGATAAGTCTACCGAGGCCGGTCTGAAATATTTCCTGTTCGGCTCGTTCACATCAGCGATTACGCTCTACAGCTTTAGCTTGCTCTACGGCTTCACGGGTCAAACGAACCTGTATTCGCTGGCGCAGTATCTTGGCACGGCAGAGTTCGGCAGCAATCCCGTTCCGGTGCTGATCGCACTGGTGCTGGCATTAGTCGGGCTTGGCTTCAAGATTAGCGCTGTGCCGTTCCACTTCTGGACACCGGACGTGTACGAAGGCGCGCCGACTCCGGTTACGGCTTTCCTGAGCGTGGCCAGCAAGGCGGCCAGCTTTGCGCTGCTCATTCGCTTCCTCGTAGCGGTGTTCCCGAACACGCTGGAAGTCGGCGGCGCGGATATTCAAGCGTTCTGGGTGCAGTTGATCGCGGCGTTGGCTGTCATCAGCATGACGCTTGGCAACGTGGTCGCGTTGGCACAGAAGAACGTCAAGCGACTGCTGGCATACTCGTCAATCGCGCAGGCCGGTTATACGCTCATGGGCGTGGCGGCGATCCAGTCGCAAACCGATCAAGGCGTGGCCTCGGTGGCCTTCTATCTGTTCATGTACACGTTCACGAACCTGCTGGCGTTCGCGGTGGTGATCTTGTTCAGCGAGGCCACAGGCAGCGAAACGATTGCTGACTTCGCCGGACTCAACCGACGCAGTCCGTGGCTTGCGCTGACGATGACCATCGCCCTGCTGTCGCTGGCGGGCATTCCCCCGGCGGCGGGTTTCTTCGGTAAGTTCTTCCTGTTCAACGCCGCCGTTGAAGCGGGCTTCGTTTGGCTGGCGATCATCGGCGTTCTGAACTCGATTGTCGCGCTGTACTACTATCTCGTAGTCATCAAGGTGATGTACGTAGATCGCAGCCCCGACGAGGACAAGCCGATCCCGGTGTCCACACCTTATGTGTGGGTGCTGGCGGTGACGACGATTGTGGTGCTGGCGCTGGGCACGTTTGCCGCGCAGCCGTTGTTCGATTGGGCGATCCGAAGCGCTCATTCGTTGTTTGTGTAAATTCGGTGAGGGCAAGGCATGCCTTGCCCCTACATGGCCAATCTTGTGATTAGTTAACAACGAAGCGTTGGCAATCACCAGTCGTTTGTGATAAAATGCGCGAACAGAGGATTAATGAGCGATAGTGACCGCCAGAACGACAACCGTGACATCCAAACACCGGAAACGGTAGGTGGAGCGGTGTCAGAATCAGGGACAGTGTATCTGTTTGCGGCGGGAATCGCGGCACAGGTAGGCTGCCTGTTAACGGTCATTACCGGGGGTGCGGTAGTTGGCGGGCTAGTGCTCGACCAAGCCCTAAACACAAAACCGATTTTCTTATTTATTTTGCTGCTGGCGAGTATTCCGCTTAATCTGATGATGATTTACCGGTTCACGCTCTATCAAGCGCGCCGTGCTCAGGCGTCGCAGCAGCCAGTGACGCGCAAGCGTGGCAAAATAGGGGGTGTAGGCGATACGGATGATGAGACCTAATCGGGCGCTGGAAGCAGCTTGCCCGGCTGTTCTATCTGATGCACGCAGGCTGCGTCAAGGCTATCTACACAAGGAGGAGGCATGGGTATAAATTGGAGTGGTAAGCGGCGGTGGATTGCACTGCTGCTGCTGATCGCTGGTTTCGTGGTGATGTTTACCACGCCACCGATTATTCCGGTCATTCAGCTACCGGGCGAAGTCTATCCCGCAGGCTGGCATTTGTTCGGGTTTCTCGGCCCACTGCCGAGCATCACGAACACGCTGGCGGGTTCGGTCATCGTTTGGCTGCTGTTGATGCTGTTAATGTGGTACGTTCACCGTAAGCGTCCGCAGACAGGTGGAGAAACGCCCCCCGGCGGTTTCTACAACTTCTTTGAGATGCTGTTCGAAGGGCTGTATAACTTCGTCGCTGGCATCGCTGGCAGTAACATCGGTAAAATCTTCCCGGTGTTCATGACGATCTTCTTGATCGTGCTGCTGTCGAACTGGCAGTCGTTGTTTCCCGGTGTGGACAGCATTGGTTTCCTTGAGCCGCATCTGGACAGGGAAACAGGCGAACCTACCGAAGGCTACGAAGTCACCAATTGGTTTGGCAACGTATGGGCGCTGAACAGCAAGTGTCCGTGGATCAGCCCTGAGGCGGCGGAACTGCTCACAGACGATGAGCGTGCTGCGCGCCGTGTGACTGGCTGCTATACGGGCAGTACGTTTGATGCCGCCGCGCCAGTTGCTGAGGAACATGCCGAAGAAGCCGAAGCGGTTGTTGAAGGCGAAGCGACCATCGGTGAAGAAGGTGCTGAGGCCGCAGCAGGCGC
>JACMMD010001154.1 GCA_014379235.1 Anaerolineae bacterium | reverse complement strand
GCGAATGAGCGAGGTTTTGCCAGCGCCGCTTTCGGCATGAAGCACAGCCAGTTTTGCGCCCGGCAGCCGCGCTAACATGCCATCGACGGCGGCCTCGCGCCCATAAAATAAGTGATGGTCGCTGAGGTCGTAGGATTCTAGCGCTCGATATGGCAGCGTATGACCGCGCCGTTTGGCCCGTTCGCGCAGGTCTTGGATATAGGCTGACGCCGCCTGTGCCAGCGCCGCGCTCGTGCCTGTCTGTTCGCGCATGGCTTCATGAGCGCGTTCAAGCAGCACCCGCGCGCCCACATCCACCACGTCGTAAGGCGTCAGCAGCACGGGCGTGGTATGCGGAACGGCGGTATCGAGATTTATGTCATCGAGTCCGACGGCAGTATCGCTGTCAAATAGTTCGTGCGTGGACACCTTCTGACTATCGGAGATCGAAGCGCCTGCCGCTTCGCGCAGTGCAGCCATCACATCGGCGGCGTTGTGATATCGCTGTTCGGGGATTTTGGCCATCGCCCGCCGGATAACTCTGTCCAGCGACACGGGCAAATCAGGGCGCAGATGGTACAGCAGCGGCGGCGGCTCGTCGAGGTGGCGGTACATCAGGCTGAACGGGTTATCAGCGTTGAATGGAAGCTGCCCCGCCAGAACCTCGAACGTCATCACGCCGAGCGCGTAAATATCGGTCAGCGCGTTCACAGGCTCGGAGCGCCATTGTTCCGGGGCCATGTAGGCCGGCGTACCGAGCAGCATCCCGCTTTCCGTTAATCCGGTGCTTTCCTCTTTCAGCTTGGCAATACCAAAATCGCTCAAAAACGGCTGATCGCCGCTCATGAGGATATTGGCCGGCTTGAGGTCGCGGTGAATCACACCGTTATCGTGCGCGTAATCGAGCGCGCTGGACACCTGTTCCAGTAAGGTGACGATCTGCGCCAGCGTGGGCCGCTGGCGATTCAAATAATCGCGCAGGTCGCCGCCGTCGATGAGCGCCATCGTTAGGTAAAGCAGGCCTTCCTGCTGCCCGAACTCGTACACGGGCAAAATGTGCGGATGCTCGAACCCCTGCATCACGCGGGCCTCACGCTCGAAGCGCGAGATAAACTGCGGCGAAACCGTCAGTTTGGGCGAGATGATTTTGATGGCGATTTGCGCGCCATCCGTCTCCCGCACAGCGCGGTAAACCGTCGCCATGCCGCCGCTGCCGAGTTCCCCTAGCAGGGTACAGCCGCCTAAACGTTGTCCGATCAGTGTGACTGCCATGATGATTGTTGCAGGCTTTTAAGACGGCACGGTAAGATTACGCGACAGATTAGAACATCCTACAATCGATAACGCTAGCACGAGGGACATTATGCGAATGTTGACATCGCGGACAGGTCTCCTTACCGGAATTTTGCTGCTGCTTATGCTTATTTTCGCTGGAACTGCGGCGGCTCAGGATATCTGTTCGCCCCTCGTGGCCGAAGCGCTGCAAGTTGTCGGCGCGGGATGCAGCGAAACCGGACGCAACGAAGCCTGTTACGGCAATACACAGGTGTCCGTCGCCTTTCAGGAAGGCATCACGCCCGCCGCGTTTTCGGACAGCGGCGATCTCGTTTCGCTGCCCG
>JACMMD010001153.1 GCA_014379235.1 Anaerolineae bacterium | reverse complement strand
TTTCGTTGGGGTCGAACATCGAGCCGGAGCGCAACCTTGCCCGCGCGGTTGATCTGCTGCGGGAACGGACAAACGTGCTGGCGGTATCATCGGCGTATCAGACCGCGCCGCAGGGCTTCACCGAACAGGCGGATTTTCTCAACATGGCGGTGGCGCTGACGACGACGCTGGACGCGGTTGGACTCAAGCGCGAGGTATTGGACGCCATCGAGCGCGAACTCAAGCGCGTCCGTGACCCGAACAATAAAAATGCGCCGCGCACGATTGACCTGGACATTTCGCTGTGGGGGAGTGCGGTGTTCGAGTACGGTGCGAAGCCCTATCGCATCCCTGACGCCGATATTGTGCGGTTCGCGCATGTGGCCGTGCCGCTGGCAGAACTCGCGCCGGAGTTGGTGCATCCGTCGGATGGTCGGACGCTGCGGGAAATCGCGGATAGTTTGTCAGCCATCAGCTAGTCAGCGTCGCTGAGTACAGCGATCAGCCAAGAAAAGACTTACCGCAGGGTTGCAGAAGGGCAGGGATGCAGGGAAAGCTTAACACAGAGGTATAGAGGGACGAGAGACACAGGGAAAAAGCGCATCACAGGGGTACAAAGGGAATTCAATTGAAGTTTATGCAAAATTCAGCGGTTCGATTTGTGGTCTACATCATCACCTTTATCGCGCTGTTTGCGGCCATTGCTATTCCGTTGTATCCAGTGTGTCTTTTTATTATGGTTGTAGCTACGGATACCATTGTTCCTTCTATCTGCGGGTGGGACTGTTTCTGGGTCGGGGTCGTGGCTTTCGGCATTGCAGTGTGTGCGGACATTTGGTTTGCAGCGAATGCGGCATTTTATTTGACACGGCGTTTTAAGAGGTACATTGACCGTCGGCTATATTCGATTCAGCCCGCATTACCATTAAATCATGCAGAACATTGAGCTTCAACTGTAACGCCCGCCACACACATAGATACTAATCACTCAGAACTCGGTACTTCTTCCTCTGTACTCTGTACCCTGTACTCTGTACTTGAATTGACTCAGCACTCAGAACTCAGGACTAAAACCATGCACATTCGAGACTTAACGCCAAACGATCATTCAGAAATTAATCAGGTAGCCGAAATGCTGGTGGATGCTTTTCATGAACACTGGCCGGATGCCTTCGAGACGCTTGAAGATGCGGTTAGGGAGGTCAACGAGTCATTCACGGACGGGCGCATCAGCCGTATCGCGGTTGACGATGACGGCGTGGTGTTAGGGTGGATTGGCGCGCAGCTTTCTTACTCGGAAGTGTGGGAACTGCATCCGCTGGTTGTGCGCGTCGATCAACAGGGCAAAGGCGTCGGGCGGGCGCTGGTGGCTGACCTCGAAGAACGGGTTCGTGAACGCGGCGCGCTGACGTTGATGCTCGGCTCGGACGATCAGGACGATATGACCACGCTTTCGGGCGTCGATCTGTATCAAAATACGGGGCAGCAGATCGACAACATTCGCAACCTGCGCGGACATCCCTACGAGTTTTATCAGAAGCTGGGCTATACGATCATCGGTGTGATGCCGGACGCGAACGGTATAGGCAAGCCGGATATTTTGATGGCGAAGCGGTTGTAGCCATTGGCTGTTAACCAATACAAAAAGCCTACCGCAGGGTCGCAGAGGGGCAGGGATGCAAGGAAAAGACAAAAGCATATCACAAGGGTACAGGGCGCAATGCATTGCGCCCCTACCCCTAGCGTTTTACTCGAACCTCGCGCCTCATACCTTCTTCACTCAGAACTCAGCACTAGCGATACTGCGTTGGGTCGAGCGCGTCACGCAGGCCGTCACCGAGGAAGTTGAAGCCCAACACGGCGATCATGATGGCCAGACCGGGAAATATGGCGTACCACCACGCATTGAAAATATAGTTCTGGCCGTTAAAGACCATCGTGCCCCAACTCGGAAACGGGATTTGTACGCCGAGACCGAGAAAGCTCAGGCTGGATTCGCTGAGGATGATACCCGCCACGCCGAGCGTCGCCAGCACGATCATTGGCGCAAGCGCGTTGGGGACGATGTGCTGCAAGATGATACGCCGATTGGTCGCGCCGATGGCTTTGGCTGATGTGATGTATTCGAGGTTTTTCAGCGCGAGAACCTGACTTCGCATCATGCGCGCTTCACCGGGCCAGCCGATGAGGCCCAGCGCCGTGAAAATCGTAATCGGATTTGGCTCAACGATGGACACGATCACGATCAAGAACATCAGGCCGGGGATGGCGAAAAAGATGTCCGCGAGACGCATAATCACGTCATCGACCCAACCACCATACCAACCTGCTAGCGATCCGAGTAGCATGGCGATGGCTATCGAGACGGTTTCACCCACGAGTCCGATCACCAGCGAAACCCGTGCGCCGTACAAGAGGCGGCTGAACAGGTCGCGCCCAAGCTCATCTGCGCCGAGCGGATACTCGGCATCGGGTGGACGCAGACGCGCTCCAGTGATGTTCTGGTCGATGGGGTCGTGCGGGGCGATGATGGGCGCGAACAATGCGCCGAACGACATCAGCATGACGATAATCAGTCCCAACAGCGCGACTTTGTTGCGGCGGAACGAACGCCAGAAGCGGCGAACATTGGACGTATGCCGGACTTGCAGTGTGGCGATTTCCGGCAGCGCTTGATTTTGGGTTGCGGTAGCCAATAGTCTGTCCTCTAATTTTTTCCGCGCTGGTAGGGCAAGGCATGCCTTGCCCCTACAAAGAAACGTCGTTAGTTGTAACGAATGCGCGGGTTCAGCAGCGCGTAAAGCAGATCGGTTATCAGGTTGATGGCGATGAATAAGACCGCGCCAAAAACCAGTGTTCCCATAATGACGGGCGTATCGCGGCGGGAGATGGCCAGCACCACTGCTCGGCCTAAGCCCGGCCAGCTAAACACGGTCTCGGTGACGACTGAGCCGCCAAGCAGATAACCGATGTCCAGCGCGATGACTGTCACCACCGGAATGAGCGCGTTACGAAACTGGTGGCCGACGAGTACGATGCGATAGGGCAGCCCCTTTGCGCGAGCAGTGGTGATGTAATCTTGGCCGCGCACTTCGAGCATGGACGAGCGCGTGACGCGGGCAATCGTCGCTGAAAGGTGCGTCCCCAACACCAGCGACGGCAGAATCATATGCGAGACTGCGCCATCGCCATAGCCCGCTACGGGGAATAAGGCCACCCCATAAGCCGACTGCGTGAGGAACATCTTCGCTAGAATCGCCTGCCAGAACACCGGCATCGACACGCCGATGAGCGCCAATAACATTAGCGCGTGGTCGATCCACGTATATTGTCGTTCGGCGGAGATGATGCCCGCCGGGATGCCGATCAATATGGCAACGAGCATCCCGCCTGCCATGAGTTGCAACGTGCGCGGGAAGCGATAGCCGATGATGTCCACCACGTTTTCGTCCAGCACGAACGAGCGCCCTAGATCGAAGGTCAACGTGCGGCCCAAGAAGCGCCCGTACTGCACGAGAAACGGGTCGTCGATGCCGAGTTCTTCGCGTACTCTGGCGATCACGCCGGGGTCAGCACGGCGATAAGCCTCGCCCATGACGGCGCGGATGGGGTCTCCGGGCATGAGATAGGCCAGCGCGAACAGCACGGTAAATACGCCTAACAGCGTGGGAACGACTTGCAGCAGGCGGCGAAGAATGTAAGTGGACATAAGCGAACGGGCCTTTTAATCGTCGCCATCGGTTAAAAACCGACGGCTGCCAAAAATCAAACCCGCTAAAGGGGTTGGTTCAACTGCACTATATAGTCCCTTTAGTGGACTTTTCTTCTGTATAGCGAGGGGTTTTGAACCCGTCGCGGTGGTAGGGGCGACGCATGCGTCGCCCCTACATACGGTACTTTTTAGCCTTGACCTTCGGCTACGCTGACGTACTTGAGTTCAGCGGTGTATGTGCCGGATGGGGTGATCGTGAAGCCGTCAACCCATGACTTTTGCAGGTAGCTGATGATGCTGTAGGACGAGACAATCCATGGCGTTTCGGCCATGATCATCTCGTGCGCTTGGCGGTAGATCGCTTCGCGCTCGGTGGGGTCGGTGATGGTCATGGCCTCACGGATGAGGGCATTGACTTCCTCATTGTTGTAATGAGTCTGATCCGCACCGTCTAGGAACAGGAAGTTGAGCACTTCACTGGGGTCGTTGAAGTCCGAACTCCAGCCGCTCACGAAGAATTCCACGTCGTCCTGATCGATGTGATCCCAATAGGTCGCGCCGTCTTCAACCACAAGGTTGACCGGAACACCGATTTCGGCGAACTGGGCTTGCATGGCTTCATGCGCGGGGCTGCTGGCCATCGAACCGAGGATATACAGGTCAAAGGTGGGCAGACCTTCGCCGCCGGGGAAGCCTGCTTCGGTCAGCAGTTCCGCCGCTAGAGCGGGGTCATAGGTCTGTGTGCCAGCATTGGCCGCAGGCATCGACGGCGACAGAACGCCCATCGTACCGGGTACGCGCTGTCCTTCGAGCAGGATATTCCAGATTTCCTCGTTATTGACCGCGTGGGCCATCGCCTGACGCACGAGCGGGTTTTCCGAGAAGAAACCGACGTCCATCTTGAAGCCGTAATAACGGACGTTCAGGCCGGGCATTTCGTGATATTCGTTGACGAACTCGGTCTTGAGCGCGTTGAACTGACCGGTAGGGAAATTCAGTAGGAGATCGAGTTCGTTTTCGCGGTACATCAGCAGTTCGGTGTTGGCATCCGCGATGTTCAGGAAGCGAACTTCGGACGTGAGCGGCAGACCCGCTTCCCAATATTCGGGGTTGGCGGTCAGCGTGAGGTGGTCGTCGCGCAGCCATTCACCGAGCATATAGGGGCCAGTGCCGACGGGGTTGTTGCCGAATTCTTCGACGGTTTCGAAGGCTTCCTGCGGCACGACGTAGACGTTAATCAGGTCGTACAGGAAGCGGTGGTTCGGCTCGGACAGGGTGAGTTCGAGGGTGTAATCGTCAACGACGTTGATACCCTCGACTTCGGTCACTTCGCCCGCACCTTCGGTGAATTCCGGCGCACCAACGATGCTGGCCAGATATTCAGGGTGTTCGGAGATTTCGGTATCGGCGCTGAGGTAGGTCATCATCGACCACACCCAGTCGGCGGCGGTGACTTCGCGGCTCTCGTATTCGACACCTGCGACGGGCTGGAACATGACACCCTCACGCAGATGGAAGGTGTAGGTTAGGCCGTCTGCGGAGATGTCCCAGCTTTCAGCCAATTCGGGGATGACACCTTCGCCGTTGGGATCGAGCGTAACCAGTGCTTCATAGATGTTGACGATAATGCGGCGCGTGGCGGTGGTGGTGGAACGGAACGGGTCTAAGTGTTCGGGTTCTTCACCGATGGGGACACGCAGTACGCCGGCTTCTTGCGCGGCCCACGCCGAGCGGCAGCAGTAAGCTGGCCAGCAGCAGCAGCGATAACAACATAGATATTCTTTTTAACATTGCCTCAATCCTCCTCAAAAAAACAGCATGGTGTCGTCGGGTCAATTGACCCACCTTTTGCCTACTTTAACATATTAGGTTGGGGGGTACGAGATTTTGGAAACTTTTGGATATAGCCAATTAGAGGTCAACGATCAGCTTGTCAGCCAATGCAAAAGATTCACCGCAGAGACGCAGAAGGGCAAAGATAAAAGCATATTACAACGGTACAAAGGGTCAAGGATACAGGGAAAAGATTTAAGGTAGGGATGCGGGTAAAAAGGCTTAACACAGGGACACAGAGGGACGAGAGATAAAGGGGAAAGGATTTATTGCCAGGCAACAAAAGTAAAGCGAAATTTAATGCACGGATAGGATGAAATGGCAGGCCATTTAATACAACGATGGCAAACTGAAAGCATAACTCGATGTCGAAAAGGGGAGCGGGCGGGTTGTAAGGCCGTTCGCTCCCGGCGGTGAGTTAGTTGGTGTCGAGGTCGCTGGCTTTGATGCGGTGATAGTGGCGGCGCTGCTTGGCGCGGTTGCCGCAGCTTTCCATCGAGCACCAACGGCGGCTGTGATTGCGGCTGGTATCCATGAAAATCCAACGGCAGTTCTCACTGCCACACTCGCGGACTTGATGCAGGCGCTCGGAGACTAACAACTGCGCCGCAGACCACACAATCGGCCACAAGATTTGATCGAGGCGGCTGCCGCCATCGGCCCAACCCCACTCAAAAGCAGAGTCGTCGTTATCGTTGTCCGATGGGGCGCGCACGATTCGCAGCCACACAACGGACGCACCGAGCGCCGCATTGAGTGCGCTGCTATCCGCCGATTCTGGCTCATGACCATCAGCCACCGCCGAAAACACACGGTAGATCAGGCGGCGCAGGGCAATCGCATCCGCGAGGGTGGTAGCGGCCTGTGAGGGGTGGGTTTCGGCTTCGCGGGTGAGCAAGCGCGCTTTTCCCGGCGAAATCATCCCGGACTGCGCGGCCCATTCTACGAGATCAGCGTAGGTATGCAGGTGCTCGACATCGCCACCTTCTTTATCTTGATCGAGGGTGTTGTTGAAATCGAGGCACAACCAGCCCCCGCCAAAGTCATATGTGTAATGCGCTGTTTCGACCATTCAATTGCGCTCCACAGGTTATCTAACCCACTATAGTGAGTTGACAGGTTAGACCGAATATGGTACTATAACTAGTATACGCACAATAGCTGGTTATGGCAAGTTAAAAGCGTAGGGAGAAAACCATGTACGACTATATCATGCGTGAGAATCAACGTTCAATGCTGCTAGAGGCAGCAAATCATCATCTCGTTCGGCAGTCGCAGTTGGCGCGGCTGAACGCGAATCAACCCGGCAATCAACCTGAAAAGCCCCGTTCACGGGCGCAGATGCGCGTGGTCTCTTATCGAGCGCTGGCGTGGCTTGGACGTCAGTTTACGGCGTGGGGCGACGTGCTTCAAGATCGCTACGAAGATCATCAAGAAGAAGTGCGGGCACACTCGCGCTACTACGGGCGGGTTTAGTACAGAGTGCTGAGTTCTGAGTAAAAACAGGTACGAGGTTCGAGGTACGAGAGGCTAAATGCTAACTACTAAAAGCAAATGGCTTACGGCTGAAAGGTGAAGTGATGACAGCACAAGAACTCTTAGACGGCATACGGGCCGGACGTGAACAACTGGAAAGCATATGGGCGGGCCTCGACGAAGCGCAAATGGCGCGGCGTCCGGGCCCGCAGTCCGATTGGTCAGTGAAAGACTTGATCGCGCACCTGACATATTGGGAACAGTTCACAGTTGATGCCGTTGAATCGAGTTTAAGCGACGGCGAACCTGTGCCTGACCCCGATACGGATGCGGTCAACGAGCAGGTGCTTGAGGCTAACCGTAATCGATCACTGTCCGACATCCGTGTGGATTTCGAGCGTTCGCGGCGTGAGTTCGAAGCGCTGGTGGCGAAGCTGTCGGATGAAGAACTGAACGCGATGCCGCGCTTCAAATGGGAATACGAGGAAACGCTTGGCGAACTGTTGGCCAGCGAATCGTATCGGCATTACGCCGAGCATATGTCAGATTTGCGGGCGTATGTTCAGCAGTTCTAAGTACCGAGTGCCGAGTGCTGAGTTCTGAGTGAAGAAGGTACGAGGCACGAGGTTCGAGTACAAAGCCAGAGCTTAATGGCTAATCGAGTAGTTGTAACGAGCAAGCTTACTCTCGCTGAGGGTTCAAAACCCTCAGCTAAACAGGTCAAACCCGCTAAAGGGGTTGATACAAGGCGGGGAAAAACCCCTTCAGTGGGTTTCCCGCCGCAAGTTGTAGCCAGAGGTTTGAACCTCTGGCGGCGCAATGCATAGTGTTATAACTACACTCTAACTGCTGATAGCTGACTGGCTGATAACTACTTACGAAAGGCTAAAAATGTCGCAGGCGCAGAACCTTGCTAATTCGATCACTGAATTATTTTCTGGCGAACATGCCAGTTGGTTTATTTCGTTCAATGACTCGGTTTCGGGACTATCGGCAGAGCAGGCGGCACGCTCTCCCGGTGAAAACTTCAACAGTATCTGGAAGATCGTCAACCATGTGCGCTTCTGGCAGGAAGTAACCACACACATTATGCGCGATATGGATGCGGATTTTGAAGCGCTTGGCGATAAAAACGGCTGGCCGCCAGCAGGCGACCCATCCGACGAGGCGGGCTGGAAGGCAGCTTGTGAACGGGCGCTGCGTACCAATCAGGGACTGGCGGCAGTCGTGGCGGCGATGAGTGACGCCCAGCTTGATGAGCGCTATGAGCGCTGGGACGAGACGAAAGCACAAATCGCCATCGGATCGGCAGCACACAACGGCTATCATATCAACGAAATTATCTCGATGCGTCATATGCAGGGTTGGTGGTTGGAGAGAACATAAGGAAGCCGTTAGCTCTTAGCGGTTAGCCTCTAGTCTCTGGCCACTAGCTTCTTTGTCGCAAGGATGCCATTCTGTAGGGGCACCTCATGCGGTGCCCGACAAAGCTTCAACCACCATCTCAACACGAGAAAGGGTCGTTTGATCATACGGAAAATTCAAGCGTCGCAGCCCGATGGCTTCTGGCTGGTGACAGGCGCGGCTGCGCTGTGGGGCACAACCGGCGTCGTCACCCAGTTGATTTACAACATCGACAGCACGACGACGCTGTTCGTCAACCTGTCGCGGTTGGTGATCGCCACACCTGTGATACTGATCGCGTGTTGGCAGGTCTGCGGGCGGGGGATGTTCAGTATTCCGCGCCGTGACTTGCTGATTATGGCGCTATCCGGCCTGCTGATGGCGATTTCACAGGCGGCATATTTCGCGGCTGTCCCTGCTGCGGGCATCTCGATTGCGACGCTGCTGACCGTATGCCTCGCGCCGCTGGTAGTAACAGTCCTCGCCTTGATATTGAAACTCGAAACGCTGACGCAGCGTTTGATATTCGCTCTGGTGTGCGCGCTGATTGGGAGCGCGCTGCTGGTCAGCGGCGGCGCACACCAGTCCGACGGTACGCCGTTCGATATGCCACTCGGTTCGCTGCTGGCATTCGTCTCCGCCGTGACTTATGCGGGCGTGGTGATCTGCGGGCGATTTGTGGCCGAGCGCTACAACCCATTACAAATCACGGCAGTGAACTTCAGCATCGCCACGCTGGTTATGATAGCGATTAACGCCGTCAGCGGGTTTGCCCCGCTGCATACCGTTCAGGGCTGGCTGCTGGTGGTGTATCTCGGATTTGTGCCGACAGCGCTGGCGTATTGGCTGTTACAAACAGGTCTGCGCTCGGTGTCTGCAACAGCGGCCAGCATCCTCACGATGTCCGAGCCATTGGTCGCGGCGCTGCTGGCGTGGGCCATTTTCGGCGAAACGCTGTCGCTTCTCGGAATCGTCGGAGCGGGAATATTGGCTGTGAGTATGTTCTTTCTCTCGGAAAAGAGCAGCCGCGCTAACGAACGAAAGCCTCATGCGCGAGTTCATGATTCATGAACGCGGCTGAGGCCGCGCCCTTCGCGGCGGCATACAAAACCTGCTGCATGGGTGACGAAAGATCGCCCGCCGCATACACATCGTCGATGCTGGTTTTACCCTGTTCATCAACGACGACGTATCCGTTTTCTGTCATCGCACAGCCTAATTTAGCAGGCAGCGATGAATGCTGCTGCTGCGTCGGACGCACGAATATCACATCCCGTTGTCGATCACTGCCGTCTGTAAACACAAGCCCTTCGAGCGTGGTATCGTGCCATTTCAGGCGAAGGATAGGCGTCTCGATCATGTCGATGCCGAGCCGTTCTAGCTGATCGCGCTCATTACTGCTCATCTCCGCGCTGCCATTGGTACAAATCACCATATCGCTGCTTAAGCTGTGCAGCAGCGCGGCATAATGCATCGCCCCTTCACCGTTGGCAAGGATGGCAATCGACTTATCTCTCGCTTCCCAACCATGACAATAGGGGCAGTGGAACACACTTTGCCCCCACAGCGTGTCGAGACCTTCAATGGACGGGAGTATGTCCTTGACACCCGTCGCAAACAGAACTTTTTTGGCTGGCGCGGACGTTCCATCCTGAAAATAGGCCGTGAAATGTGAATCGGATTGAACGAGGTCAACGACTTCTTGAGCGCGAAACTCGACTGTCGAATAGGGCGTTAGCTGCTCACGCGAAATCCGTAACAGTTCTTGCGGGTGAATGCCGTCGCGGGAGAGGAAACCGTGTACGCCGCTGGACTTGGCATTGCGTGGATGCTGACCATCGCAGATGATAACCGAACGCTTAAAGCGCCCCAGAATGAGAGCTGCGCTGAGTCCAGCCGGCCCGCCGCCGATAATAAGCACATCGAACATTGTCGTCTCCTAATGATAATCACTCAATTGATACAGTGTATCATTTAG